>JABXHP010000058.1 GCA_013373575.1 Oceanospirillaceae bacterium
AGTGCTTGGCGTCGCTGGTTTATCTCTGACTTTGCGGTTTCACCCTCATGTCCGGAGTTACTGCTGAAATTCTCGTGATGACCGTCACGGTTATTCTCGCCATTGGCTCGGTTGTGACGATGCTGATAACTCACAAGATCACGTAACGTAAAGCCATCATGTGAGGTAATAAAATTAAGCGACTCTGCAGGATGGCGGTGTCTTGGCTCAAAAATATCGGCTGAACCGTGTATGCGCCGAGCGAACTCAGGAACGACGCCAGCATCCCCCCGCCAAAAACGCCTGATACAGTCTCTATATTTGTCATTCCACTCAAGCCAACCGTTGGGGAAGGCCCCCAACTGATAGCCACCGGGACCAATATCCCAGGGTTCAGCAATCATCAACGCGCGACTGAGCAGCGGATCCTGCTGGATCGCTACTAACAGTGGGTGGTGAGGGTCAAAGCCGCTACGACGGCGTCCAAGTATGGTCGCCAGATCGAAACGAAAGCCGTCTACACCCTGAAACTCAACCCAGTAGCGTAGACTGTCCATAACCAACTGCACAACTCTTGGGTGGTCCATGTTTAACGTATTGCCGCAACCCGTGTCGTTCACGTAGTGGCGCTGATCATCTGCTAAGCGGTAGTAAAGTTCGTTATCGATGCCACGCATACTGAGGGTGGGTCCAAGTTGATCCCCCTCGGCGGTGTGGTTATAGACCACATCAAGAACCACCTCAAATCCCGCTTCATGCAACTGGTCGACGACACGGCGAAACACAAATGGGTCTGAATCTGGTAGATAGGCCTGGTGCGGTGCAAAGTAGCCGAGTGTATTGTAGCCCCAGTAATTTTTCAGATGCCGTTGATGCAGGAAGTAATCGTCGATAAACGCGTGCACTGGCAGAAGCTCAAGCGTAGTGACACCGAGCCCCTTGAGATAGGCTAGTATTTCGGGTTCTGCCAGGGCCGTTAAGGTACCTCGAGCGCTACGCTCTTTGAGTTCAATCTGCTGTGAGAACCCTTTTACGTGCAACTCATAGAGAACCCGCGTGCAAGCGTTTGAGCGCCACGTTGGGGCATCGATCTTAGCGACAGCTGAGGGGTCTACAATGCGAGCTTTTAGCATACACGCGGCATTGTCGGAGGAGCTGTAGCTCAAATCCTTCAATGGGCTGCGCCTATCATAGCCAAAGTGCTTCTGGCTCCACTTAAATTGCCCAGCAATGCTCTTAGCATAGGGGTCCAGTAGAAGCTTGTTGGGATTGAAACGTTGCCCTCTCTCGGGCTCGTAGGGACCATGCACACGGTAGCCGTAGCACAGCCCGGTGGGTAAACCCTCAACAAAGCCGTGCCAGAGGTCTCCACACTGGCCAGGCAGGTAGAGACGGGCAAGCTGTTCACGCCCCTCAGCATCGAATATACAGAGCTCAACGGCAGAGGCGCGCTCAGAGACCAGAACAAAATTGACGCCGCCCTCGACAGGGGTTGCGCCAATTGGATAGGTATCCCCGAGGCTGATCTTCCAAGTGGATGAAGCTTTTACGCTCATGCCTCTGTAGTCGCCTCAAAGTTGAAAACCTGAACGGCTAGCGGCGCAAGAGAGACCACTGCAGAGTGCTCACGGCCATTTACCATCTGCTCTTCACATTCAATGATCTGAGTGTTGAGCTGATCGCTGCCGCCGTATTTGGCGGCGTCAGAGTTGAATACCTCTTTCAATACCCCGTTGCTAGGAACACCGAAACGGTAATTTGGGTGGACCTGCGGTGTGAGGTTCGCGGTCACTATCTGAGTCTCGCCCGAGGCGGACCGACGCAGCCAAACCAGTACAGATTGCGCTGCATTGTCTAGCTGCAACCACTCAAATCCCTCACTGCTAGTATCGCGTTCGAACAGCGCCGGCGAGCTTAGCAAGAGAGCATTCAAATCAGTGACGAGCTGCAGTATGCCCGCATGCGACGGAGACTCAAGCAGATGCCAATCCAGACTCTGGTTGTGATTCCACTCTGCTCGCTGGCCAAACTCGCCACCCATGAAAAGTAATTTCTTGCCGGGATGCGTCCACATAAAGCTCAGGTAGGCACGCAAGTTAGCAAACTGTTGCCAATCATCCCCCGGCATCTTATCCAACAAGGAGCCTTTACCATGAACCACCTCGTCATGACTCAGAGGCAGAACAAAGTTCTCGCTAAAGGCGTAGACCAAGCCGAAGCTCAGCTGATCCTGGTGGTATTGACGGTAAATCGGATCGCGCTCGATATAGTTGAGTGTGTCGTTCATCCAACCCATATTCCACTTGTAGTGGAAACCGAGCCCACCCACATCAACAGGCTGGGTAACTCCTGGGAAGGCAGTAGACTCCTCGGCAATCATCAAAACGCCCGGGTAGTTAAACCCCACTCGCTGGTTGACGGCCTGCAACATCGCAATCGCTTCGAGGTTTTCGCGCCCACCGTGCTGGTTCGGTATCCACTCGCCCTCTTTGCGGCTGTAGTCGAGATAGAGCATAGAGGCGACCGCATCGACCCGCAGACCATCAATATGGAACTCATCGAGCCAGTAAAACGCATTGCTTAACAGGTAGCTGAGCACCTCTTTTCGGCCGTAGTTGTAGATCAGCGTATTCCAGTCTGGGTGATACCCTTGGCGTGGGTCTTCATGCTCATAAAGTGCAGTACCATCAAAGCGCCCCAAACCGTGCTGATCGGTTGGAAAGTGCCCTGGAACCCAGTCTATCAGAACGCCAATTCCCGCCTGGTGACAGCTATCCACAAAGTAGCGAAACTCATCAGCAGTACCAAAACGAATAGTAGGCGCAAACATACCAACCGGCTGATACCCCCAAGAGCCATCGAAGGGGAACTCGCTAACCGGCATCATCTGTATGTGGGTAAATCCTAGCGCCTTTACGTAGGGGACTAGCTCCTGCGCCAACTCTACATAGCTTAGGTAGCGATTCCCCTCTTCAGGACGGCGCTTCCAACTACCGAGGTGTAGTTCATAAATCGATAGTGGTTTATCAAACCGCTGAGTCTCGCTGCGCTTTGCCATCCAGCTATCATCGCCCCAGCCATGTGCTGGTGCCGCCACAACCATCGAGGCTGTCTGTGGTGGATGTTCAAAACCACGCCCATAAGGGTCGGACTTGAGAGGCAAAGGATTTCCCTGCGAATCTAGAATCTCATACTTGTAGAAAGCGCCAGCGCTTACGCCGGGAACAAAGATATCCCAGATACCGGAAGCACGGTTGAGTCGCATCACATGGCGGCGCCCATCCCAGAAGTTAAAATCACCGACCACTGATACGCGCATCGCAGAGGGTGCCCAGACAACGAAATGGGTGCCCTCAACGCCCCCCACGCTTCGAGTGTGAGCCCCCATCCAGCGATAGGTCCGCTCATCAGAGCCCTCGGCAAACAGATAATTTTGCTCGTCGCTCAGTAAACTGCCAATTGAGTATGGATCGGTCTCCTCATAGGTGTGCCCATCCCATACCACTTCATAGCGGTAGCCGAAGCGATTTTTACGCCTTGGCAAAGCCAACTCAAACATCCCAGCTGGGTCAATCTGGAGCATCTCACCCAGTGAGCGCCCCTTATCGGTGCCGAAAAGGCGCACTGATTCCGCATTTGGCAGGAAAGCTCGAACAATTAGTCCCTTGCCACTTGGGTGCTCATGTAGCCCCAGTACAGAGAATGGGTCTGTATGGCGCCCCGTGCATATAGCCTCAATACACGCTGCATCTAGGGTTGCCTGGTAGGTCTCATCTTTCTTCGCCACAGAGTCTCCTTCGACGGTATCCGGCGTTAAACTTTAATCTGCTAAAACCAGAATTAGTTAGTGTAACTAGCTTAAGCAATTACCCCGCCTTTTAGGCGGTTACGGCCCAAATAACTTGGTAAGCGGCCAGGGTTACCGGGTCACTCTTCACAAGTGCACGACCACTGATAAGATCGTTAACAGAATCACTCGCGAGAATATCCAGTATAGACCCTGGAATCTCCAGCGAGTGCTCACTGAAGTTAGCCAAAACCACTAGTCGCTGCGGATTTCCGATACGCGCAAACGCAAAAGCGTGCGGGTTATAGGTTTCAAGAATCTCAGTTTGGCTAGAGCCAAACACGGGATTGGATTGGCGCAGTGCTATAAGCTGTTTGAGACTATTGCTCACCCGCCCCTGCAAGGTTTGCAGGTCTTCGGCGCGCTCAAAATCTTGCTCACTCAGCGCTTTGCGGTTCACCCAGCGAGCATCGTCGCGCTTATGCGGGTCATCCAAGTAGCTGGGGTCGTTTAGCACGCCTAGATCATCGCCTTGGTAGAGAAGCGGTATACCGGTCATACTCAGGTTGAGCGCATTGAGCAGTTTAATGCGTGCCAAAGCAAGCTCGATGGCGGCAGTATCAGCCTGCTCAACCGCCAGCTCTAACCCTGCTAATGAGGCGAGCGTGCCACAAACGCGACAGTCCCCACTGGCAGGGTTTTGCTGGAACGGCACGCCGCGAGCGAAACTGCCCTCAAACTGTCCGGTGTAGAATCGGTTGAGGAAGAGACGGTGATCATAGCCATTGATACCGAGCTGCCCGGCGACATTGTCATCCCAGGTCCAACCTATATCGTCATGACAGCGCACATAGTTCACCCAACGAGTCTGTTGCGGTATTTGGAAACTGCGCTTGAGCGATGCGGTAAGTAGCTTCGTTTCGCGGGTAGCCAGACTCTCCCACATCAGCGCCATCATCAGTGGGTTGTAAGAGAGCTGACACTCATCCAAACCTATATATTTGTTCACCTCATCCGGATGAACAATCGCCTCTGATTTGAAAAGCAGATGGGGTGCACAGATTCGCAGACAGGCGTTGAAGGCTTTTATCAACGTATGCGCTTCAGGTAGACTCTCACATACCGTACCTTTCTGTTTCCAGATAAATGCTAGGGCATCAAGACGCAACACATCGCACCCAAGGCTGGCTAGATGCAACATCTCGTCGGTGATCGCGACAAACACCTCTGGATTAGAGTAGTTGAGATCCCACTGGAAGGAGTTGAAGGTGGTCCACACCCAAGCGTCAACCTCATTAACCCAGGTAAAGGAGCCGCGACGCACGGTCGGGAAGATTTCGCGCACGGTCGTATTGTACTCAGCAACCTCATGCTCATCGCTAAGCAGGTAGTAGTAATCTTGGTAGCGCTTATCACCGGCTTTGGCAGCCTCGGCCCATCTGTGCTCGTCTGACGTGTGGTTGAAAACAAAGTCCAACACCAGGCGCATACCGGCGGCATGTAGCGCATCAGCTAGCGCCTTGAGGTCATCATTTGTACCGAGCTTCGGGTTTACCTGACGGTAGTCCGACACGGCATAACCGCCATCACTATCGCCTTCAGGCGCAAGATAGAGAGGCATAAGGTGCAGATAGCTGATCCCCAACTCTTTGAGGTAGGGGATTCGCTCTTTAAGCTTCACGAGGTCGCCCGCAAAGAGATCCACATAGACCGCGATACCGAGGTTCTTTTCTGACTGATACCAGAAAGGGTCAGTATCCGCCAACGAGTGCCCTTGCTGGTTGTCGAAATGAGCGGCCATCTGGCGGACCAACCGGTCTAGATGAAAATGCAGATCGTAATGGTGCCCATAAAGCTCCACCAGCGCATTGAACAGTGCCGGGAAGTGCTGCTCAAGGTTTGCTTTAAACTCACTTTTGGCAGACTTGCCCTTCCAGCGTTTGGCATTGACCGCTGGCATCAACCTATCCAGTGTCTTTTGCGCCTCAAAAACTCTATCCATGTGAACAACTCTTAATCGGTATGATCTTAAATTAGCGTTCAGGTTATCCTTCTTAAACGATTTAGTCACGTACCAATTTTTAGTAAACGAATACTATTTAGCCTAAACCTAATCGATTAAGTTGATTAAGAAGACGTTAAGAGGCGTAAAAACTACAGACTGCTGCACTCAACTTAAAAATTTGACGGAAAGGTGTAATTTTAAGAGTCCGTGTTTGAAACTAAAAATCCCGGCGGATATGCCGGGATTGTTGTATGGGAGGATCAAGCTTCAGACGATTGTGCCCAGAGGTTGATGCCAATGTCATGAGCATACTGGTCGATAGCACTAAGCTCATCTGCTGTGAACTCAAGGTTGTGCACTGCTGCCGCACAATCCTCTACCTGAGACGCGGAGGAGGCACCGATTAGCGCAGTCGTTATGCCCTCATCGCGGAGCACCCAGGCGATAGCCATCTGTGCCAGAGTCTGACCGCGCCTCTGAGCCAACTCATTAAGCCGGTTAAGGTTTGCTACCACCTCCTCTGTTACCGTTGTGGGATCCAGCGATTTACCCTGGGTTGCGCGACTCCCCTGCGCCACCCCTTTGAGATATTTATTGGTCAACAACCCCTGCGCCAGCGGCGTAAAGGCTATAGACCCAATACCTAAGGAGCTAAGCGTCTCTTTCAGACCATCCTGTTCAACCCATCGGTTAAGCATGTTGTAGCTGGGCTGGTGAATCAAACAGGGAGTCCCGAGCTCTTTCAATATCGCTGCAGCTTGGCGAGTTCGCTCGGAGTTGTAGGAGGATATTCCGACATACAGGGCCTTGCCTGAGCGCACGATATGATCAAGCGCCCCCATGGTCTCCTCCAGCGGAGTGTTGGGGTCGAACCGATGGGAGTAGAAAATATCTACATAATCGAGCCCCATACGTTTAAGCGACTGATCACAGGAGGCTATTAGGTATTTTCGGCTGCCCCACTCACCATAGGGGCCGGGCCACATATCATAGCCAGCCTTCGAGGAGATAATTAGCTCGTCTCGGAACCCGGCAAAATCCGTACGCAAAATTTCACCAAAGGCCAGTTCGGCACTACCAGGAGGCGGGCCGTAGTTGTTGGCAAGGTCAAAGTGGGTAATACCCAGGTCAAACGCCTTACGACAAATATCACGTTTTGTCTGATGCGGCGTATCATCCCCAAAATTGTGCCACAATCCAAGGCTGACAGCGGGCAACTTAAGTCCGGACCGACCCGTATTGCGGTAGATCATGGAGTCATAACGATTTTCTGCTGGCTGGTAGGACATCTCTGCTTCCTTATTTACTCTTTGCTCGCTTTTTGCATTCCCAAAACCCCAGGCGCGCCCGAATAGATCACGCTATCGCGAGTGCACTACTTTATCGATGTGGCGTTCTTGCCTAGTCGACTCAAGAACTGCTTCACTTCCTCAGGCTTACCGAAGTAGTACCCTTGCAGCACGTCACAGCCCAAATCAGCAACCAACTGCGCCTGTTTCCCAGTTTCAACGCCTTCCACTACAACCTCTCGCTTGAGGCCATGGCAGAGATCTACAA
Source organism: Oceanospirillaceae bacterium (assembly GCA_013373575.1). Lineage (GTDB taxonomy): Bacteria > Pseudomonadota > Gammaproteobacteria > Pseudomonadales > Balneatricaceae > Marinobacterium_E. The sequence goes on from JABXHP010000058.1 coordinate 7,329, forward strand.
TAGTCTGCACAACATGTCGGGAGATTTCACTGGTCTCTATAGACTCTAAGAAGGCCCGGTCTATCTTTACAGCATCCACCGCCAGCGCACTAAAATAGTTCAGCGAGCACATGCCTGTACCGAAGTCATCGAGTGCGATTGAATACCCTAGATTTCGAATAGCGTCGATAGAGCGACGGATACCATCGACATTTACAGTTGTCTCTGACTCACTGATCTCAATCTGCAGCGATCCTTTATCAAAGTCATAGAGTTCCATCACACGCTGTAACTCGGCGATGACCCTCAGATCATTGAGGTCATAGGGGCTTAAATTAAACGACAGCTGAAACTGCTCAGTGTGCTGGCTAATTTGGTTCAACAGTTGCGCAGATTGCTGGATTACATATTTTGCAAACGCAACTCTAGCATTGGAGTTCTCTATCTGTGGCAAAAACTGACCCGGCGACAGCAGACCCTTGGCCGGATGGCGCCAACGTATCAAAGCTTCTGCGCCAATAATAGCGGGCTCATCAGCAGAGTTAACCTTGGCTTGCAAAAATAGCCGAAGGTCCCCTGCCTCCATCGCCTGTTTCATATCACCAACGAACAGATTAGAGGTGTCTCGCAGCGCTCTGTCGAAGGGCAAAAACCGAGCGAGTTCTACTCGATCGCGCAGCGCTCGCTCTAATACTCGGCGTAAGTTGTCCAACAACTGCTCTGCAGTTCGACCGTCAACCGGACCATCAGTCGTGACAATAACCGGATCCAAAGAGAACACACCCTCTCCGATTCGTACACTCGCAGTTTTTAGCTGTCGCAGCGCAGTTTCAGTTTCACTCCAGTCAGATCGCGGAGCGACCACAACCATATTGCCATCCCCAAGCCGGCCATGCACAGCATTGTTAGGGAGTGAACGCATCAGTGTGGCATTTAGATAGAGCGCGACCTTATCGCGATCCTGACCTTCAAACTTATTGTTACCACTGACGATCTCAGGCAGATGCAGCAGGTATATCCTAATGACGGGCGCATCAGCGCGGGAGAAAAGGAGTTCTATCTGCTCGCGGATGGCTGTCTCGTTAAACCCTCCGGTGTCTTGATCCGTTCGCAGCGCTGAGCGTTCATTCTCAGCGAATTGCTGCAGAATCCCGAACAGACGATCGGAAACTATGAATACCAGCAGCAGATAACTGACGGCCGAGAGGCCGACAAGCGGCAACTGTTGGATAATTAACGCGCGATCCACTTCGAAATATAGAGGTAGCATCAGGGTATAGAGAGTGGCTAACGCTGATACGATGTAAGCTGCTCTAGGCTTCGCCGTACAACTGAATAAGATCACCGGTACAGTCATGATTACCAGTACGCGCCCGATCTCATGAAACTTGTAGAAGCTCTCTGTTGCAACGACGACGGCC
>JABXHP010000027.1 GCA_013373575.1 Oceanospirillaceae bacterium
ACTTTTTGCTCGGCTTGATCGAGTATCGTCTGACATTCGCGTGTGAGCCCTATCCCCTCTTCGAATGCTTTAAGCGCATCCTCAATTGGCATATCGCCCTGCTCCATTTGAGTCACTAGAGTCTCAAGGCGCTTCAGAGAGGTTTCAAAGTCTGCAGAGGGTTTCTTGTCTGGCATCACTCGGTCCAAAAAATTGTGGGTCTATCCTATTGATCTATACACAGAATAAAACTTCAGCTTATCAATATCATGCCGATATTCTCTAAACAGCGTTAATCCGCGCCAGTTTTAAACTATTATACAGATACACAGAGCTTATAGAGCAGCCAATTCGGAGCTGTCAGTAGAAGTTATTTAGCCCATCCGCCCGAACGGTTGCGGAGGGTTTTGGAGTTTGAATTTGGATATAGCAACGCTAGTCGGACTATTGGGTGGTCTGGGGATTGTGGTTGCCGCGATGGTACTGGGCGGAGATGTTGGTATCTTCGTCAACGTGCCGTCCATCTTGATCGTACTAGGCGGTAGTCTATTTGTCGTTCTAACTAAGTTTACCCTCGGGCAATTCCTAGCTACCGGTAAAGTGGCTGCTAAGGCGTTCATGTTCAAGTCGGTTGCGCCAGAGGAGATCATTGCTGAGACCGTTGAGTTGGCTGATGCAGCGCGTAAAGGCGGCTTGCTCTCGTTAGAGGATAAAGAGGTCTCTACGCCCTTTATGGAGCGAGGCATAGGGCTGTTGGTCGATGGGCATGATCCAGAGGTCGTATCGACATTGCTGCGAAAAGAGGCTGCGCTTACCGTCGCACGCCATGAACTCGGATCCCAAATATTTAAGGCACTAGGGGATGTAGGCCCAGCGATGGGCATGATCGGTACGCTGGTCGGTCTGGTGCAGATGTTGTCGAACATGTCGGATCCAAAATCCATCGGCCCCGCAATGGCGGTTGCTCTCCTTACTACCCTCTACGGTGCCATGCTAGCGACCGTAATAGCACTTCCCATTGCCGACAAACTCAATCTGCGAGCGCAGGAAGAGGCGCTCAATCGCGCACTCATAATTGATGGTCTATTGGCAATTCAAGCCGGGCAAAACCCCCGCGTAATCGAACAGATGCTGCGCAACTACCTGCCTGAGAAGAAACGCGTCAGCGCGGAGTAGCTCGATGAGCGATCAGGATTGCGACTGCCCCAAATGCCCCCCGCCGGGACTCCCGGCATGGTTGGCAACCTTCGCCGACTTGATGGCACTGCTGATGTGTTTCTTTGTGTTGCTGTTGTCGTTTTCAGAGATGGACGTATTGAAGTTCAAGCAACTAGCTGGATCGATGCGTGAAGCATTTGGTGTTCAAGCACAGATTAAATCACCCGATATCCCCAAAGGGACCTCGATAATTGCGCAGGAGTTCAGCCCCGGTCGCCCTGAGCCAACGCCGATCAATGAGGTGCGGCAGTTCACGGTGAATAACGACATGAACACCCTAGATGTCCGCACACAAGAGGGGCTAAGCTTAAAAGAGCAGTCTAAACAGGGCCTCGAAGAGCTATTACGTGAACAAGAGCGTGAGGCGGAGATGGAAGCTGTTCAGTTTGCCCAAGCGCTAGCCAAAGAGATTGGCGACGGAGCAATTGAGGTAGAGACTGAGGGGTCGAAAATCATTATTCGTGTGAAAGAGAGGGGCTCATTCGATTCGGGCTCTGCGCAGCTCAAATTTGACTACATCCCTATCATTGAGAAGATTAGAGATCTTCTTTTGGGTATAAGCGGCACCGTTGCGGTAGAGGGGCACTCAGACAATATCCCCTATAATGGCACCCGATTTGAATCTAACTGGGACCTATCCGCAGCACGAGCGCTGGCTGTCGCGCACGAGTTGTTTGCTGATCCGCGCATAGAACCCGGGCGCTTTACGGTTTCAGGTAAGGCGGATAGCCGTCCGTTAGTACCTAACGATAGCCCAGAGAATCGCGCTACAAACCGTAGAGTTGAGATTGTTATTCAAAAGGGTGAGGATCAAGAGGAGCTACAGCGCATACAAGCTACTGAGTCGGGTCAGGCTCCTGCTGGGCTGGCACCAGAAGAGATATTCTAGAGAAGCTACGAACAAGTCCAGCCTGCTTGTAAGTCTCGAAGGGCTCGCTGAGACAGGTGGGACTTTTTAGCAGTTTCGTGCGGAAATCTGGGCACAAAAAAACCGACCCTTAGGTCGGTTTTTTGATCTCTAGATATTACTTAGAGTTGTCTACCATGTACTGGATTGCTGCAGTAAGTTCCGCATCTGAGCAGTCCATGCAGGTACCCATAGGAGGCATCGCACCCTTACCTTTCTTAGCAGATGCGAGTACTGCATCCATGCCCGGAGCCATGCGCTCAGCCCAAGCTGCAGCGTCACCGACCTTTGGGGCACCAGCTACGCCAGACATGTGGCAAGCCAAGCACTTAGTGTTGTATACGGTAGCACCGTCACGCTCCGCCATCGCAGCGGCTGGTGTCAGCATAGCTGCAGCAGTTAAAGCTAGAAGAGCTTTCTTCATTGCTTAGATCCTCGTAGTTATTGTCCTTTATATTAGGTAGCTGATACCTGCGACCAAGCACCTTTCTATAGTTTAGGCTCTTTTTCTACGAGTCGTCTAGCTTCACAGATCAGAGTAACGTGCACCCAGCGCATTGCTTTAGGCTCGCAAGCCCATCGCGTAGTGGGCCTGAGACGCCAAAACGCCAGTTTTCTCTTTAGTGTCGTCGAAATGTTGCTTCAGGAGGCGCACAAGTTCCTCGTGCAGTGCGGGGTTTGACGTTGCTAGGTGGAGGATCTCTTCGTTACTCGCGCCCTGACTGTGCAGTTGGTTAATCAGTTTCATCATCTCATTTCCTGTTGTTATCAGAGTGATTAGAACACAGTTTTGTGACGTAATGATGAAAGCGTAGATGTTTAGTACTGTATGAGTTTAGTACTGTATGAGATTGTCGCACAGGAGACGATTGAGGCGTTGGATGTTGCGGGCCATATCGCGTGCAAGGTTGAGCGTAAGTATGCCGAAGTCCTGTGGGTAATTTGCATGCAGTTGCGCGTAGAGGTCGCAGCTTATCTCAAGCACGATGCTTGGTTCTGCTGCTTCCACTCGTCCGCCGTGTGGCTGAAGGGAGATCATTGCGACAAAACCGATCTCTTCACCAAAACCGACCCGACGAGTACGCACTTCGACATCTCCGTGGACTTTGATGAAACGCAGTTCACCCGAGCAAACTACAAAGAAGCGGCTGGCGGTATCGCCATTGGCATAGAGTTGTTCGTTTTTACTGAGTTGCCAAATTTGGCCATGATCGAGAAGGAAGTTGATGCCGTCCGCGGACATTGCACCAAAAAGAGACCCTTGCTGAAGTTGCTCAGCTACGAGATGTACATTGGATCCCTGACGGGCTAACGCTTGCATGGCAGACTCTTGTCGCACTTGTCCTATTAAGTATTACACCCTGACGGCCTGTTTAGCTACCATAGGCATCGTACTTCGATTCAAGTTGACGACAATTACAGTGAATTGTCGTCAATACCCGCTTCAAAGCGCTCTAATTGGCGTCTAGCAGATCTGCGGCTGCGGTAATAGCAAGTTTATAGGTGGTCAGTCCGAAACCAGATATCTGGCCGTTAACAACATGTGAAAATACTGATTTGTGGCGCCACTCTTCACGCGCATGGACGTTCGACATATGACACTCAACGATAGGCCCCTTATCTTTGAAGATTGCGAAGGCGTCTGCCAGACCGTAGCTGTAGTGCGTCCAGGCCCCCGCATTCACTACGAGCGCATCAATATCACCTAGGAAGGCTTGATGGATTTTGCGCGCAAACTCACCCTCTATGTCGGTTTGATAGCACTCTAACTCGCAGCCTTGCTCTTGCGCCCATTGAGTAGCGGCTGTCTCGATATCTTGAAGCGTAAATGTGCCGTAGTGCTTAGGGTCACGCATGCCAAACATAGCGTGGTTGATACCGTGCATTAAGAGAATTTTTGCCATTGAAACGCTCCATTGTTCGCTGAATGAAATTTGCAGAATAGGGTGCTACAAAATGTTGGCGGGCGCCACTGTTTCTGATGCATTGACTCGCTAGGGTAGCGCGCGTAGCTTTAACGCTCGGCAGCGGCTGCTGCCTTTATTAATCCTATCCGAGATCCATCTATGTCTGCTGCCGCTCGCCCGGTTTTTCTGCTAACGCTGTGCTACATCGCATTTATCTTCCTCGGCTTACCTGACGCGCTATTGAGTATCGCTTGGCCTACTATGAGCCGCGAGTTCAACTGGACGATTGAGTCCCTGGGTACACTGATGGTTGGCGGAACAATTGGTTACATGAGCACCTCCTTTATGGCAGGTTCTGCAATGGCTAGGTTGGGAATCGCTGGTTTGTTGATTGGTAGTTCAATATTGACGGCAATCAGCTTG
>JABXHP010000233.1 GCA_013373575.1 Oceanospirillaceae bacterium
GCGGGGTTCGACCTTTCCCTGAGCGAGGTCGCAGAAGTTATCGAGCTGAAGCACCAGAGGATATAGAAGGACCGTCGTGAATGCCAAAGCGGACTTTTAAACGTCGACTGTGAATGGCTCCTCAATGTCCGAAAAGGGCAAGTAGCAGGCATCTGGTGTTGTGCGGTAAAGCCCCTTTTTTTTTTAAATTCGAAATCTCTCTTTCATGTGTCTTGGCTGATCCCATAACAATGTTAACAAAGCGTCTCCCTCCCCCGGGGGGGTATCGGCCATCGAGTCGATACTAAGTCATTAGTAGAATTTAACAATCACAACGAACGTTGACATATGTTAAATTAGGTGTAGGCTGAGAGATAAACTAATCGTGCATAGGTATTTCGATGAGGTTTGTCGTCTATTACAGAGTCTCCACAAAGGCTCAAGGAGTGTCAGGGTTGGGTTTGTCTGCCCAAGAACGTGACGTACATGTTTATCTCGAGAACTATGCTCCAGCAGGTTATGAAGTTGTTGCAGAGATAACTGAGATAGAGTCAGGGAAGGAGGACCAGCGCCCAGAGCTTAGTCAGGCAATAGAGATATGCAAGAGAGAGCGAGCTGTGCTGTTGGTTAGTAAGCTGGATCGGCTCAGTAGGCGTGTCAGCTTTATAGCGACCCTAATGGAAGATCGGAAGCTTGAGTTCAAGGTAGCATCGATGCCTTTGGCTGATAAGTTTCAACTTCATATCTACGCTGCATTGGCGGAGCAAGAGCGTGACTTTATATCTAAGCGAACCAAGGCTGCATTGGCGGAGGCAAAAGCTAGAGGTATTGTGCTTGGCGGCTTGCGTGATAAAACGATGAAGCGAAACCAAGTTAGGATAGAGCAGGCCAATACTGAAGCTGAAAACCTCCGTAGCGTTTTAGAGCCTATGATAGAGCGAGGAGACTCACTGACTCAGATGGCTAGCTCATTGAACAGCGCTGGGATAAGAAGTCCTAGAGGTGGTGAATGGTATCCGCAGTCGGTGAAAAGGTTGGTTGCTAGGCTGGTGTCTACATCTATCCAGTGAATTTGCCGACATGGTCTATATTTAGAGGGAAAATTTAGCTAAGGCTTGGGGTACTGTTCTGGAAATAATTGAGACGGAGCGCAAAAGGGTGAATGTAAAACATCTACTGTTATTACTAGTGATTTTGTCCGGTGTCGGTTGCGTTACCACTGATCCCAAAAAAATAACAATCTACAAAGACCATAATTACGAGCTACCTGATAGCAACCCTGCTCAGCCCAATGATGCAACGATTTGGTATTACTACTCTCGCAACGATACTCATCGTTACGCACCCTCGAGAAACATTATCGTCGAACCAGCACCGGAAAGTGTTCAGTTCGATAGAGCGGTTGAGTCGCATCCCAAGATAGATGCTCAACTCGCAAGGTCTACAGTGCTCAGCTATCTGTACCTTGAAAGCGGCAAGGTAATTTATGATGCCGTGCCACCAAAAGACCGCTTCAAAGGGGAAATTACCAATGACTCGTACTTTGTATCGAACTCAGTAGGTAAGAGTGTTACTTCATACATACTGGGGCATGCAATTTGTGAAGGCTACATAGAGTCTGTTTATGCACCGATCCAAGATTGGCCTTTAATGGAGTCGACCCTGTATTTCGGTCAGCCGCTTATTAACTTGCTCAACATGCGGGCAGGCGACGAGAATGTGATAGCAAGCTACTCCTCAAAATATAAAAAGACAGGTCGGCATTTCCATGACAACCCGCCATTAGCAACTGCTGCAAACAATCCGCTCGAGCTAAACAATACAAAACCAATTAAAAATGCCGGTTACTCTTACAGTAATTTGGCCGCAGACGTCCTCACAAATTACACGATGCATAGGGTTGGTTACGACTATGAAAAGTTTTTAACCAGCTTCTTCCACGATAAAGTGAAGAATGAGCATCCAATCTATTTTTATACGATGAAAGTTACAGGTGTACCTGAAAATTGGCATAAACAGCGTATAGATTTAGGTGCAGGTACTTATATGTTTTGGGCGACTAGATACGATTACCTTCGGATAGCGAATGCGATGATGGAGGATTGGAGAAATAATACTTGCGAGGGACGATACCTAAAGGAAGTTTATGAACACCGTATTAGCAATGGGCGGAGAGGAACTTGGGCAAAGCAAGATCAGAGGTGGGGCTACCCGACTTTTGGTCACACGAGTTCTAGATATGGCGGGCAATTTTGGACTGATATTAACGGTCTCTCAGGCGAGAACGTGCTAGTGATGTTGGGATACAACGGACAAGTTATTGCGATGAACATGGACAAAGAGCGTATAGTTGTTATTAACGCTGCGAAGGATAAGCACTACAATACAAAAATGCTGGGTTACGAGCCGCTTAAATACGGTCGCATTAATTAAAGTGCATGGTCATAGGCGTCCTTTCCAACGACTGTTTAAACATTAGAACTTACTAATATTAAAGGTGTTTTGCTGAAACTATTATCCTAATTATTGAAGGTGTGTGTGACTGTACAGGTACCTTTGAGACCTTCTAAAAAGCCCTCTGCGAGACTTTAGCTTGAAGGGCCGCACCATATTGTGTTTTCTCAGTACGCTTGGTACAGGGCCTATCTGAGACTTCTAGGGGTGGCTTTATTCTTGTTTATCAATGCCCATCTCCTCTGTGCAGTCATATCAGAGAAATACGAAGTTAAATCCTCTACCTTTTCCCGTTTTATCGTATTGATCCAAAGATACCTCTTCAGAGCTTGTACCGTTCGAGAGCGGTGCCTGAGGTCACAATCAAATGCTTTCTCCAGAGCTACAGTAAAGACGAGTAGCTCCTTGCGTTTGAGAGACCTATTCGTGAAGAAAGAATGATATGCCATGGAGACTGACTTACTGTTACCGTCGTACCCGTGTACAAAGCTGGAATTAACATCTTTGTTGATCCGAAGCCTATACAAAAAAGCTTGCTCGGGGAACATACGCCGTAGCCGTCTAGTTATCTCAGGCTTGTGATCTGGAGCTAAGAACCTATCCTCGTAATTTAAATAGAAGATAGAGACTTGCTGTACCCACTCGTACCGTTCCATGACATCTACAATCTTACGAGTAGTTTTATTTGTCGATGATTCGCTCATAGAGGTGTGTACCTGTACAGTTACATATGCTGCTTAGATACCTCCATTCTAGCCGAAATTCCTTAACCCCCTTGTACTACGACTCAAGGTTGACCCAGAAATCCAAATAATCTCCTTATTTTTTAAATTCTTATATGTTTTTTTGCCAAAAATGCACTGTCCTATTACTGCGGCAATAAGAGCATTCATTTACTGCGCCAGCGAAGTTCTCCTCGCTGAATTTTTATGTCCTTGGGAGCGTCAACCTGCACTTTTGCCTCACCATCCTCTATGGTGATGTGAAGCTTAATGTCATCTCCAATGAGAAGTGTTGGGAGGGAGTTAGTTCGGGTGATGGTCAGCATAATGCAATTCCTTTGCGCTAGTTGGTTACCTATCCAGCATAGACTAATATCGAAGCATCTCAGACCACTCTGTCCCGCGATTGGGAAAATGAGCTTTAAGTAACGCTGCTTTGCAATACTTCTCAAGACACTCAGGAGCCACATCGAACGAAAGCACACTACCCCGCATAAGCGGTCCTTCAATCATTACTTCGGCGAACGGCAGGTTATCCCCTGATAACGGTCACCGCCTCAGACGTGCTCATCTTTATGCAACTGAAGCAACTCTTACGTAGTTTTCTTCTTTGTGCGTTGCGGGCTAGGCGTGAGTGGTTAACGGCCTACCTTCACCTCCGTGAAGGTAGAGCAAAAGTCACGTATTTCTGCAGTGTATCCGTTCTGTAATCAAGTTTTTTATAATATTTTTGACTAAGTATATTCCTTGCTTGGCACTATACTTGTTAGATCGTTCTTATTCGCGCCTATGATCTTTTTGCTTTAGGAAATGTAATGCTGCGAGCTGAATTGTTGTTAGTTTAAGTAATTGTTTTAGGATTCAAAGTTGGGTTTGAAGATGCATCAATCAATGTTCGGCAAGAAAAATATTCGAGCAAGTCTTGTCACACTTGTCGTCCTTACAGAAGTACTTTTCTTTGTGCTTTCGCATCGAATCGTTGATGAAGCTAATAGTGATATTGAAATCACTGAGCAGAATATTGGCGGTATTGATGGCTCCCAACCCCTTTTAGAAATGCTGCGCCTCAACGGGCTTTACCGAGGCTTGTGTACAGGAGAGCTTATTAAGGAATCAGATTTTCGGCTGGCTTCTGAGTCGTGCGTATTTGCAAAGAATAACGCTCAACAGCAGCTACTCAGCTCCGCGTTTGACTTCGATCGTGAACTTTGGCGTAAAGCAGCGGACGAGTCCGATCCACTTCGCTTTTTCGAGTTAGTGAATGAGTGGAATAGTGTGGTGACTTCGAAGTTAGATCAAATCTATAGAGAGTCAGGATTAATTTTAAACCCAGATCCATCGAGGCACAGTCTAGCTGAAATGTACTCGATACTCCTACCAAGACTGATTGACAAGACAGGAATTATTCGCGGCCAGCAAGCATTACTGAAGGCTCAAATTTTGGACAATGACGCTTTCATTGAAAGTAAAACGCTGGTCAATGAGCTTCAATCTGGAGTGAGGCGATCTCTACAATTATTGGCGAGTACCAGCGAATACGATGACCTGAAACTCAGGTTCAACAAGATAGCAGCCAACCTTCAGCAGTACAGTAAAGACTTAGAAGCATCATATTCAGGAAAACGCGTTGAGCTGGCTACTGACAAGGATCTAAGCGGCCTGTTTTTGCAAGGTACGGAAATCATAAACGATCTTTCCTTATTTGCAGTTGAAGTTGAGTCTCAACTCGAACTTGAGTTTGAAGAAGGGTTGCGGCTTCAGGAAAGCGCGCTTTTTAATAAGTATCTGATTTTGCTCCTGGTACAGACGACTATAATATTGATTTATATTAAGCTTTTCTGGCTGATCAGGGCACAAGAGGACGCTGTTCAGCGAGCTGAAATGAGTGCATCTGGAATGGCTGATTCTGTAAGAGAGCTAAGAGAAGCACGGTCAAAGCAAGCGCAGCTGTTCTCTATTGTGAGCCATGAACTACGTACGCCGCTCTCGTCTACAAAGATGATCTATGACGACATCGGTATAGAGACACTTGATGAGTACGGCCCGATGCTGCGTGCTAATAACGATGCGGTCTTGGCAATTCTCGACGACCTTCGGATGGTAGTCGATCCATCAAAAGCCAAGGACAACAAAACGTCTAATGCTAAGCCAGCCGCGATTGTAGAGCAGACACTCAAATCCTTGGATTCACTGCTCAAGCGTCAGGGCGTACAGGCCCATCTATCCTATGACACCCTCTCTGGGCAGGAGATGTTGTTTAACACAGGAGCCTTACGTCAAATCGTCACTAATCTTGTTAAAAATGCGGCGATCCATTCTGAAGGTGCAAACATTTGGGTAACGCTGTCGGGTTTTGAAGATACACCCGCAAAGGCTTCGATGGTGCTTCGTATCGAGGATGACGGTAAGGGCATCCCCGATGATCAAAAGCATGAACTCTTTAATGCCTTCAGCCGCGGTGACACCAAGGCCGATGGCACGGGCTTAGGGTTGTTCATTATTCGTGAATTGGTCGACATGCTCGGGTGTGACATTACATGCTTTGACAGTGAGCGAGGGGGTGTTGGATTTGAGTTGAGATGTAAATTGGAATTCTATTCAAAAGGGTTAGATCAAGCAGCCAAACCCGAGTTTAGTGCTTCGCAACTAGAGGCGGCACTCAAGGGTAAACGTATCCTTTTTGCTGAAGATCAGCTCACGATTCAGATGCTGACCAAGAGTACTCTAACAAAAGCAGGAGCGTCGGTAGCGGTCTGCGACAATGGCGTTGCCGCGATGAAAGCCTTTAAGTTGGACCAGTTTGATCTTGTTCTAACTGACGCCATGATGCCTGAGATGGACGGTTACCAGCTCTGTGTTGCCTTGCGAGGGGCAGGATTTGAGGGACCGATCATCGCTGTTACAGCGGCGACGATCGGTGACGAGCAAGAGCGACTGCTGCAATCAGGTGCCAATAAGGTACTATCGAAACCCCTATCACTCAAAGAGTTAAAAGAGTATCTGCTTACATGGGAGAGCCAGCAGTGAGTAAGAAACGTGTGCTAGTTGTGGATGACGATATCCTTACACTTGAAGCGCTTAAAGAGACATTATCCCCGTACTATGATGTTTTTCGTGCGTTGCAACCGAAGGACGGACTCATGCTGGCGAAGAGTGGCCGCTATGATCTGATTATTCTGGATATATCGATGCCACGCATGTCGGGCTTTGACTTAATTGAGCACTTTCGCGCAGAGGCGGACCCTGAATACTGGGATACACCCTTTATTCTGCTGTCATCTTTCAAGAGCGAAAAGTTCATAGCGCGAGCCACCGAACTGGGTATTGAGTTCTATCTGGATAAACCCATAGACCCCGAGCAGTTACTTCTCACAACCGAGTACATTCTGCAGCCCGACGATAGGTAAGGGGCAGTTCTAGCGAGTCTATAGCTGGTTATACAGCCTCAATTAGCGACCGCTTTTGGGAGTAGAGCGGTCCTGGGAACGTCATGAAAGGTATTGGTCGGAATGTCCGCAAAGGGCAAGCATCAGACTTATGGTCCTGTCTGTCGATTGAACGTTTCTAAAACTCAAAATCTCCTTCTCATGTACGTAGGGTGATCCCATAACAATCAAAAGCGAGCCTACCCGCCCCCGGGGGTAAGGCGCAAATTCGACTGGCTGCAAGATTGAAGACTCCTAGGTGATTGAGGCTTTATACTCGACACGGTCAACCCACATAAACAACTGCTCTACCGGTGTTTCGGATGCATAGAGACCATATGTCATAGTGCCAACCTCGTGCCCTACAATATCTGCTGCTATCTCTTCTGGAGCGTTAGCCTGTTTAAGCTTGTCGATAAATGACTTACGTAGACTGTGGAATACGTGGCTTCTGCCATAACCTAATCCAGTCTTTAACCTCCCGAACTTCTTGCCTATCCCTGCACTTCGCTCACCATACCTATTGATACCTTTGCCAACGTCTATCAGATAACCTGACTCAGGTATTAGACCCTCTAACTCACGATGCAAGGGGATCTTACGATGCTCACCCTTCTTGGTCTTGGATACTGGTACATCTATATACAGCCTACCGTTCTCAGGGCAGCGGATTAAATCGTCAGTAGTTAGGTTGCATAACTCCTCAATACGACACCCTGTATACATACCAAATAAAATCAGCGGTTTTAGCTGGTCATCAGCGTGATCTAGCAGCTTTTTGCAGTCAACGTCTGAGAAAGGCTTACGATCTTCCTGCTTCTTGGCTTGTTGACGTTTGGTTATAGGCTCTAGAGACTCAACATAATTCTCTTTATTGCAGTAGCCCCTGTAGCATAACCATTTAACAAACCCTTTGGTGTGGCTGAGATACTTTCTGAGAGTAGCTTTGCTCTTGCCACTGGCATGTAGACGTTCCCACCAAGCAACTACATTGCTCATGGTGTAATGGTCTTCATCCATTATGGGAAAGGCTTGTATCCACTGGGTCTCTAGCACCCGTCTATGCTCGTCACGACTTCGATCTTTAAGGTCGACCAGCTTTATAGAGACATACTCCTCTAGATGGTTGGCTGGTCTACAGGCAATGCCAAGTGCATCAGCTATCTGTTCTCTAGTTTGAGTATCTACCTGATCAATGATCTGACTCTCAACAGCCACCTTAGCTGCATGGTCTATCAGGTCTGACTCAGTATAGGATGGGTTAATGGCGTTCAACTCGTCAGTAATGGCTTTTAACGTGCGTAGACGTTCTGACGCTGGCCTATCTAAGAACTTCTGGAGGTTGAGTGTAGGCTGACCTCTGACTTGCAAGATCAGATCCTTCCATTCACCCAGCAACCTGTGAGCTATAGCTTCTGCTTCCTGAGTAGAGCATCTACCTAGACTCTGAGTAAAAGCATACTTGCCTATCGCCTCTCGACAGTCTGCTGGTATGACGAGCTTAACCTGCCAGTTGCCATTACGTAGTTTGAGATTCTTCATTCCAGTAATGTAGCTGACCACTAGATGGAGATGCAAACAGGTGTTGTAAAACGATGTTGTAAAGTGGAGAACACAAGAACCCTAACTTATTGATTTACCCAAGGTTCTGTAGATTGGTGGAGCCTAGCGGGATCGAACCGCTGACCTCAACACTGCCAGTGTTGCGCTCTCCCAGCTGAGCTA
>JABXHP010000042.1 GCA_013373575.1 Oceanospirillaceae bacterium
CCGCTCGACCAGCTACGAGAGCTAATGAGCAGCACTTGAGGAGCTAGCGTATACGGGTACCGCTCGTTTCATCGAAGACGAATAGATCCTGAGGGCCAAATGTTACACGTGCCCTGAGACCCGCAGGCGCTTGATGCTGACCTGGTACCTCTACCACAATCCGCTCGTCTGTGGCCGTACTGAGATAAGCATAGGCCAGCCCACCTAACTCTTCTGAAATCTCTATCTCGAGTGGCCCAGAATCGGCTACTTCAAGCGATATCGCTTGGGGACGAAGTCCAACTGTAACAGCCGTTCCCACTTCTGGGAGCTGAGCTATAGGCTTAATCTCAAGCCCACCTAGAGCGGGAACTTTTAACCCTTTTTCAGTTACCTCCGCGCGTAGGAAATTCATTGCAGGGGACCCTATAAAGCCCGCGACAAACTGATTATCTGGATCATTGTAAAGTTCAAGTGGAGTGCCCGCCTGTTCGATATGACCCGCACGTAATACAACAATTTTGTCTGCCAGTGTCATAGCTTCGATCTGATCATGTGTAACGTAGATCATTGTCGAACCAAGCTGTTTGTGTAACTTTGCGATCTCAACACGCATCTCTACTCGAAGTTCTGCGTCGAGGTTAGAGAGCGGTTCATCGAAAAGGAAAACCTCTGGGCCCCTCACAATAGCACGACCGATCGCGACTCGTTGGCGTTGACCGCCAGAGAGTGCTTTGGGCTTACGCTTGAGGTAAGGCTCGAGCTTTAATATGCGGGCGGCATTCGAGACTTTTGCTTCGATCTCCTCCTGCGGAACCTTGTTCATTCGCAGTCCGAATCCCATATTCTCCTCCACCGTCATGTGTGGATAGAGCGCGTAGGTCTGAAAAACCATTGCAATACCCCGGTCAGCCGCATCAACGTGCGTTACATCGCGTTGACCGATCTGAATACTACCGGATGTGGTCTCCTCAAGGCCGGCAATCATGCGCAACAAGGTAGATTTACCGCAACCAGAAGGTCCTACGAATACACAAAATTCACCCGGCTTGATATCAAGATTTACGCCGTGCATAACCTGGATATCACCGTACCGCTTTACAACATCTTTGAGCAAAACACCCGACATGGGTCCTCCTTTTAGTAGTTCAGAAGCCAGTCGCCGGCGACTTTTGAAATTTCCTTTGCAGTCTCCTCCAGATCTGGTTTGAAGCCTTTAAGATCTGGGAGTTCAAACTGGCGGGTCGACAGTGTGATAGAGAGCCCTGCGAGCGCCTCATTTCTGGCAGAGAGAATGGGCACTGCAATACAGATAATTCCAATCTCATGCTCCTCTCTATCAAACGCATACCCTTGCTGACGGATAGTCATGAGCTCCGCTTCTAGTTCCTTAGCACTCGTGATGGTGTGCTGTGTAAATCGATAAAAACTCTGTTGTTCCACAGTCCTCTGCGCACTTTCGTTATTGGTGAAGGCCAGCATCGCCTTACCCACACCCGTGCAGTAAGCAGGGGCGATCTTGCCAGCATCAGAGAACATCGGAACTGGCTTGTTCGCGTTCCGTTTGTCGAGATAGAGCACTTGACCGTTGTCTAGTTTGGCCAAGTGAATGGTCTGCCCAGTCTTTTTCGATAGAAGATCAATGTAAGGAGCCGCAATGGGAGCTAAAGATGCCGAGCGCCACGCCCGGCTAGCCAAGCGCATCAGCTTACCACCCATGCTATAGGTCGCCGTGCGCTCATCCAATGCGAGCAAATTTTGACTCACCAAAGTGCTCACCAACCGGTAAGTGGATGCTTTCGGGAACGGACTGCGCTCTTGGATATCACTGAATCGCGGTGGCGTCTCACAGTCGGCCACCAGCTCAAGGATCAGCATCGCCTTTCCAACAGTGCCATCTTCGGTCTTTGGGTGCTCGATAATTTTCATATTATTTCGTTTTAATTCGAATTGTTGACAGCTAATCAAATCTGGGATTAAATTTCAACTGTTAAAACCTGGTTTCATTATTTGGAACACACCGCTCAATAAATACAACTCGGAGTGAAATATGAGTATGTTCAAAACCAAAGCGATCGCACTCGCCATCGCTGCATGCACGACCACTGCAACGTTCGCCGGAGATTTGGTTATCAACTTCGATGATCCAAATCCAGCACCAAAAGCGGGATTCGAAGCAGCTGTAGAAGCGTTCAAGATGGCACACCCTGAGGTCAACGTGATCGTAAATATTAACGATCGTGAGGCTCACAAAACGGCCATCCGTAACTTCCTCTCAGCTGATGCGCCGGACATAACAGCTTGGTACCCAGGGAACCGTATGGGTCCGTTTGTTGATGCGGGGCAATTTGAAGATATTTCTGATCTCTGGGCATCAGACGCGAATCTGTCGACTTCATTTGAAGCTGTAAAACCAACCATGACACGCGACGGTAAACAGTGGGGGGTTCCATACAGCTACTACCAGTGGGGTGTCTACTACCGCACTGATCTCTTCAAGCAATACGGTATTAATGAACCAAGCAACTGGAATGAGATGCTTAGCGCCTGTGATACCTTGAAGCAGAATGGCATCACACCGTTCACGATCGGCACCAAATACCTATGGACCGCAGCGGGTGTGTTTGACTACCTCAACCTTCGCACTAACGGCTATGATGTGCATAACGCACTGACTGCCGGAGAGATCGCTTACACCGACGAGCGTATCCAAAATACGTTCAATAACTGGAACACAATGCTAGAGCGCTGCTCATTCGTTGATAACCATGCAACGATGAACTGGCAGGATGCCCTAGCTCCATTCGCAAAAGGTGAAGCAGCCATGTACGTCATGGGTAACTTTGCTGTGGCCGCTATGAAGGATGCGGGTCTGAACGAAGATCAATTGGACTTCTTCCCATTCCCAGAGATCACTCCCGGAGTTGCACGTGCTGAAGAGGCACCAGCTGATGCCTTCTTTATCCCATCAAAAGCGAAAAACAAAGAGGATGCTCGAAAATTCCTAGCATTCATCGCGCGTCCTGAAATTCAGGCAGAGTGGAATAAAACCTTAGGTCAGTTGCCACCAAACTCAAAATCAGAGATCAATCGCGACGACAAATTCATCGTTCAAGGCTTTGAGACGGTAAGCACCGCTGCGGGCCTCGCACAGTTCTACGATCGCGATGCACCTGCTGAGATGGCGAAAGCTGGTATGGAGGGCTTCCAGGAGTTCATGATCAAGCCAGAGCGTAAAGAGACCATCCTTAAGCGCTTAGACAAGATCCAAGCTCGCGTTTACAAGTAATCCCGCTCAAAACACACCTCCGCTCGCGGAGGTGTGTCCATTCAAATTCTCGCAGGACTATGAACAATGGCCACCACCCGATTAACAACAGACTCGCCAAAGCACGGCTGGCTTAGAGCCAACCGACAAAAAATCGCTCCCTGGCTCTGGCTAGCCCCGGCGATGCTTTTCTTCTGTGTCTACGTTATAGCGCCCATCTTTCAGTCGCTAATGTACTCTTTTTATGAATGGGACGGTATTGGTGAAAAAGCTTGGATCGGTCTAGCCAACTATATCGAGCTTTTTGACGACGATCGTTTTTATACCTCACTTGAGAACAACCTTATCTGGTTGGTGCTCTATATGCTTGCCGTTCCCGCCGGTTTAGGCGTAGCGCTGTTTTTGAACCAGACAATCTTTGGCATGCGCCTCTATAAGTCTTTGTTTTTCTTTCCATTCGTTATCTCACAGGTTGTAGTCGGTCTAATATTTAGTTGGTTTTACAACCCAAATTTTGGTGTTGTCGGTGAAATCTGGGGATTTTTCGGCGCCAGCCCACCGTCAATTTTGGGAGACGAGCGTTACGTAACCTACGGGATCATAGTCGCGGGACTCTGGCCGCAAATCGCCTACTGTATGATCATCTACCTGACTGGCCTGAATAATATTTCACACGATCAAGTTGAGGCGGGACGCCTAGACGGGGCGAAAGGTTGGCGGATGTTGCGTCATGTCATCTTACCGCAGCTTTGGCCCGCTACTTTCTTAGCGATCGTGGTAACTGTAATCGGAGCGCTGCGATCCTTCGATATGATCGCGATCATGACGCAAGGGGGACCCTACGGCTCATCTAATGTGCTCTCCTACTTCATGTACGAGACAGCTCTCTCCGAATATGGTTTCAGAATGGGATACGGATCGGCGATTGCCGTTGTGCTATTTCTCATTATGGTGGTCTTCATTGGCTACTTTCTCTACGTCATGTACCAGCAAGAGCGAGGAGATCGCTAATGTTTCCAGTACCAATCCACAAGCGGTCTAGCAATTTTCAGCGTTTCTATAAAGTACTGGTACCCGTCTCTTTGATGGTGTGGCTACTACCGTTACTTGCAATATTTATGACTTCAATCCGCCCAATAGCGGACATAAATACTGGCAATGTATTCGGCTGGCCCAGCTCATTTGATTTTTTTGCGAATTACCTTGCTGTGTTCGAACGATCTGAGGCGCCAACCTACTTCTTAAACTCGATC
This sequence comes from Oceanospirillaceae bacterium, assembly GCA_013373575.1. GTDB lineage: Bacteria > Pseudomonadota > Gammaproteobacteria > Pseudomonadales > Balneatricaceae > Marinobacterium_E. Next base: position 4,501 of record JABXHP010000042.1, read on the forward strand.
AAAATCACTGTTCCGACGGTGATTCTATCAGTGTCTCTGGCGTGTCTAGCTGGCTACGCTCTGTCGATCTATCGGTTCAAAGCGGCTATTCCGCTCTTCTTTATTTTCGTGGCCGGTAACTTCGTCCCATTTCAGATCTTGATGGTGCCTGTGCGTGATCTATCGGTTAGCGTTGGCCTGTATGATACTGTGACGGGATTGGTACTTTTCCACGCTGCCTTCCAAACAGGGTTCTGCACCTTGTTTATGCGTAATTTTATCAAGGCACTTCCCTACGACCTCATCGAGTCAGCGCGCATTGAAGGTGTAGGCGAGTTTAAGATTTTCTGGTATGTCGTTCTGCCCCTAGTCCGCCCAGCTATCGCGGCATTGTCGGTGCTGGTATTCACATTTGTGTGGAACGACTTCTTCTGGGCGACTGTGCTGACACAAGGAGAGGCGTCCAAGCCGATTACAGCAGGCGTAAGGGCACTGAACGGCCAATTTATACAACAGTGGCACCTAGTTTCCGCCGCATCGCTGATGGCCGCTATCCCACCAGTTGTGATGTTTTTTGCTATGCAGAAACACTTTATTGCAGGCCTCACACTGGGAGCCGTGAAATGACACTAGAGACTTGGCGGCTAGATACCAGCACTCAAACTCTTGTTCTGGCCTCATCCGAGCGCCGCATGCCAACTATCATTTACTGGGGCGAACCGCTGCCACTCTCTGAGGACCTTCGAACGCTTGTTGAGGCAACAGAACGGGACTTGACTGGCGGAATGCTCGATCAAAACCCTGAGATATCAATCTCCCCAGAATCCAGCCGAAGCTTTTGTGGCGCCGCAGGCTTGCGCGTTCGCAGGCTCACTGGAGAGCGTATGTTCCCCCGCTGGGAACTATCGTCCTTGGATTTAAGCTACAAAGGCTTAACGCTCAACTGCCAAGACCAAGATTCAGAATTAACTTACACGGCTTACTTTGAAGCGTCTTCAACCTCAGGCTTAATCAAGACGAGATGCTCGCTGCAATCGCCAGAACCTATCCTGATCGAATGGTTGGCCGCACCTGTGGTTGAGATCTCTGCCTATGCAGAAGAGATCATTGATTTTTCTGGTCGATGGTGTGGCGAATTTCAAGAACAACATATCCCTTGGCGCTTCGGCGCTCATCAACGACATAATCCAACGGGGCGAACCGGTCACGAACATTTTCCGGGTGTAATAATTCCTGAACTAGGTACAACCAATACACTGGGGCGATGCCACGCATTGCATTACGGTTGGTCCGGCGGACATGAAATGATCGCAGAACAACTACCTGACGGGCGGCGTCAACTGCAGTTCGGGCATGCACAAGGTGGTGAGTTAGCTGCGCTCACGCGAGCCGACTCGGCTTGGCTTTATATGGCTTTCAGTAAAACGGGCATAAATGGCTGCTCCATTCAATTTCAGAGAGAAGTGCGCGATTCTCTAATTAAACCAACGCAGGCTGGAACCCCTCGCCCCGTCCACTATAACTGTTGGGAGGCCGTTTACTTCGATCACAAACTCGATGAGCTCAAGGAGATTGCTGCACGAGCCGCCGCGCTGGGTGCTGAGCGCTTTGTTTTAGACGATGGCTGGTTTGGAACACGCGACGACGATACGCAGTCGCTAGGAGATTGGTGGATAGACCTGCGTAAATATCCAGATGGCTTGTCCCCGTTGATTCACGAAGTTAATCGGCTCAACATGCAGTTCGGCCTCTGGTTTGAGCCGGAGATGATCAATGAGAATTCGGACACCTACCGTGCTCATCCCGACTGGGTATTAGGTCCGCATGATCAGATCCCTGGGCGACAGCAGCGCGTCCTCGATATGGCCCGCACTGAGGTACAAGAATACCTATACGAGCAAATTGCTGGGCTATTAGCACAATACCGTATCGACTACATCAAGTGGGATCACAACCGTGTTTTACCGATCTACGATCATGATCAGATTCGTGGCACCTACGCGCTATTGCAGCGCCTGAGGGAGGAATTTCCACAAGTGGAAATTGAGAGCTGCTCATCGGGCGGCGGCCGTATCGACTTTGGTATTCTTGAGTTAACTCAGCGCGTTTGGTTATCAGACAGCAATGACGCGATCGAGCGAGCCAGAATTCAGGCTAGCGCTGCACGATTTCTACCCGCCTGCGTAACCGGAAGCCATGTCGGACCGCGTCATTGCCACACATCTGGACGGTCGCTCAGCATTGAGTTTCGGGGCTGGATAGCGGCACAACGTCACTTAGGTTTTGAGATGGACCCACGAGAGCTTGATGAGCATGAAACAGAAGTTCTCCAGCGGATAACTCAATGGTGGAAGAACGAGCGAGCGTTTCTGATGACGGCTGACATCCATCGTCTCGACTCCATTGATCCATCAGTATTAGCAGAGCAACACATGGATGCTTACGCACAGCGTTTTATATTGTTCGCCAATAAAATAGATACATCGCCTCAAATCGCGCCAACACCACTGCGCTTGACAGGGCTTGAACCAGATAGCGACTACAGACTGAAGCTGATCAATCGAAGTGAGTTGCATCACTTGTCGCGCGGTATGACGGCAGTAAAGCATGGCGATCTTGCGATGAGTGGCCGGGCTCTGATGACCCTCGGCCTCGCCCTTCCTTGGAGCTTTCCGTGTCAAACTTGGGTAGTAGTTGGAGAGAAATTTAGTGGATAAGAAGCGACGCTCAGCAGCATGGTACGGCAAACTAGACCGCGACGGCTTTATTCATCGCTCTTGGATGAAGAATCAGGGTTACCCTGACCACGCCTTTGATGGCAGGCCCATCATTGGTATCTGTAACACTTGGTCCGAATTAACACCTTGTAACTCGGGCCTTCGAGATCTGGCGGAAAAAGTAAAACGCGGAGTCTGGGAAGCAGGTGGCGTACCGGTTGAGTTCCCTGTAATGTCTCTAGGTGAAACCCAGATGAGACCCACTGCGATGCTCTTTCGCAACCTTCTTGCAATGGACGTTGAAGAGAGCATTCGTGCCTATGGCATCGATGGAGTCGTGCTCCTAGGGGGGTGTGACAAAACAACTCCAGGCCAACTGATGGGTGCAGCCAGTGTCGACTTACCAACGATTGTGGTCTCATCCGGCCCCATGTTAAACGGTAAATGGCGCGGCCAAGATATCGGTTCGGGGACAGATGTATGGAAATTTTCCGAAGCCGTGCGTGCAGGTGAGATGTCGATACAAGAGTTCATGGCAGCTGAGTCGGGTATGAGTCGCTCCAAGGGCGTCTGCATGACCATGGGAACCGCAAGTACTATGGCCTCTCTAGTTGAAGCGATGGGCTTGTCATTACCAACCAACGCAGCCTTGCCAGCTGTTGATGCGCGCCGAGAAGCACTTGCACACCTAACTGGTCGGCGCATCGTGGAAATGGTTGCAGAGGATCTAAAGTTATCGAAAGTATTGACACGTCAAAGCTTTGAAAACGCGATCATCGCAAATGCGGCTGTTGGCGGTTCCACTAATGCAGTGATGCATCTACTCGCCATTGCTGGCCGTGCAGAGATTGAATTGGCCCTGGAAGATTTTGAGCTCGGTGCCGAAATACCTCTATTGGTCAACTGTATGCCATCCGGTAAATATCTAATGGAAGATTTCTGCTATGCCGGCGGTATGCCTGTGGTTATAAACCGTCTCGCCGAAAAGTTGCGACCAGCCAACACCGTTTTGGGAATCGATATCTGCGCTTACGGCGAGGGGGCAGAGTGCTTTAACGACGACGTCATTTTTACGCTTGATAAACCGTTCAAGCCTGCAGCAGGGCTTCGAGTACTGAAGGGTAATCTTGCGCCCAAAGGCGCTATTATCAAACCTTCAGCCGCATCAGAACATCTACTGCAACACGAGGGAGAGGCTTACGTTTTCGAGAATATCGAAGACTTAAAAGCCAATATCGATCGCGATGATCTAGAGGTCGATGCAAGCACAATCCTTGTACTCAAAGGATGTGGTCCCAAAGGATACCCGGGCATGCCCGAGGTCGGTAACATGCCTATCCCTAGACGTCTGGTGGAACAAGGCATCAAAGATATGGTGCGAGTCTCTGATGCGCGAATGTCCGGAACCGCGTTTGGTACCGTAGTTCTGCACGTTGCTCCTGAAGCAAATGCTGGCGGCCCGCTAGCTCTGGTCGAGACGGGAGATCGTATTCGTCTTGATGCAAAAGCCGGCTTGCTAGAGCTTCTGGTTGATGATGCCGAGTTGGCAAAGCGCCGGGCAGACTGGCTGCCCGAAGAGTCACGTTACACGCGAGGCTATGCCAAACTTTACATAGATCATGTAATGCAAGCTGATCGAGGAGCTGATCTTGACTTCCTCGTTGGTAAAGATACTCAACCCGTCACGAGAGAGAGCCACTGATGTCCGAATTAGCCCAGTTTAGCGACCTAAAGGGTACAAGCGTATTTATTACCGGTGGCGGTTCAGGTATTGGCGCTTCTCTGACTGAGGGTTTTATTCAGCAAGGCGCCAAAGTTGCCTTTGTTCAACGTTCTGATGCAACAGAATTTACCCAATCGCTAGCAGAAAAGTACGGTACCAAGCCGCTCTTCATACAATGCGATATTACCGATATCGAGGCGTTGCAACAGGCAGTCGCTACTGCAGCAAAGGCACAGGGTGATATCGGCATCCTAATCAACAATGCAGCGAACGATGCCCGCCACAGTCTCGAAGATTTTAGTGCCGAGCAGTGGGAACGAGCGATGGCGGTAAACCTTACTCCACATTTCATCACCGCTCAGGCAGTCGCTCCAATGATGCGCCGTCTCGGTGGAGGTTCAATAATCAATTTTTCATCAATCTCATACATGATGGGCAACGCTGGCTATCCAGCTTATGCAACATCCAAGGCAGCTATTACTGGACTCACGCGAAGCCTCGCGCGCGAGCTCGGTGCCAATAACATTCGGGTCAACGCGCTGATGCCAGGTTGGGTGCTAACGGAGAAACAGCTGGAGATGTGGGCGACCCCTGAAGACTTGGCAAAACACTTGGAGAGGCAGTGTCTTAAAGAGCATCTAGCGCCGCAGGATATCGTTGATGCGACACTCTTTCTTGCTTCAAAAGCAAGTCGTATGATTACCTCACAGGCTCTCGTGGTGGACGGCGGTGTGGTGGTAACAGGATGAGCAAGCTCAGCTGGATAGCTGTTGATTGGGGTACTACGCAACTACGTGCCTGGGCAATGGACAGTGAAGATCAGGTAATTGCGAATACCTCTTCAGATCGTGGAATGGGACGCTTAACTCCACCCGAGTTCGAATCCGCACTGCTGGAACTCGTTGAGCCTTGGCTTGAGGCGTCTACGCCGGCACTGGTTGTGGCCTGCGGCATGGTTGGCGCGCGTCAAGGGTGGCATGAGGCGCCCTACGCCGATGTTAAGGATGCATTCGATCCGCAAATAACTTGGGTTGATACCACGGACCAACGCCTTCATGTCTGCATCTTACCCGGCGTACGCCAATTGGTACCCGCGGATGTAATGCGAGGCGAAGAGACTCAGATTACTGGCGTGCTGGCACTTGAGCCTAAATTCAACGGAATGCTTTGTCTCCCAGGAACGCACACCAAGTGGGCAGAGGTGAAAGAGGGTACATTACGAGGGTTCAAGACCTATATGACCGGAGAAATTTTTGGCCTTCTCAGCTCTGCTTCGGTTTTGAGCCACAGCGTAAACGGTTCGGCGATGGATCAAACAGCATTTATCGAGAGCGTTTTGACGGTTGCCAAGCACCCAGAGTCGCTAGCCGGAAGCCTCTTCTCCATTCGCTCAATGGACCTATTACATGGAGCCAGTCCGGCGGTGGCTAGGGCACGATTATCCGGCTCATTGATAGGTGCCGAACTAGCATCTGTCACCAGCAACACGGCACTCGAATCTGAGACCCTAATAATCGGTACGGACCAGTTGGCAAAACTCTATGCGGCAGGTCTCCGCGCTTTGGACAAGCCTGCACGGATGCTGAATGCGGATGACTGCACCCTCGCTGGCCTCAAACGGGCCAAAGCGGGTCTGACGCTAGATGTCCTATAGCGATTAATTATCCCCTAACAGCCTAAGTGAGTTCTTAGGTACCTATAGAGAGAGCAGCAATTATGATTCCAACGCTTGGCGTATGTTATTACCCCGAACATTGGCAAGAGTCAGAGTGGTCAAAAGACGCTGCAGAGATGGTAGCAGCGGGTTTAACCTGGGTCCGTATCGGCGAATTTGCCTGGAGTCGAATTGAACCAACCCCTGGACAGTTTGAATGGGATTGGCTGGACAGAGCAATTGAGACTCTGGGGAACGCAGGTCTCAAGGTCGTCCTAGGAACTCCCACAGCGACACCTCCACGCTGGATGCTGGACAAGTGGCCAGACATGCTAGCTGTCGATGAAAATGGAAACCCGCGTAAGTTTGGTTCACGCAGGCACTACTGTTTTAGCCATCAAGGCTATCGTGAAGAGAGTGTGCGCATTACATCCTTTTTAGCCCGGCGCTACGGCAAGAACCCTCACATTCACGCTTGGCAAATTGATAATGAGTACGGCTGTCATGACACAATTATCTCTTACAGTGCAGCCGCGCAGAAGCAGTTTCATATCTGGCTAGAACAACGTTACGGTACTGTTGCGAAACTTAACGAAGCTTGGGGTAACGTTTTTTGGTCGATGGAGTACGACCGCTTCGATCAAATTGAGCTGCCAAACCTTACTGTCACTGAGGCAAACCCTAGTCACCGTCTCGATTTTCACCGTTTCAGTTCATATCAAGTAGCCGTCTATAATCGGGCCCAAGTCGAGGTTTTACGCCAGTACTCGAGTGCACCGCTAATCCATAACTACATGGGGCGCATCCTAGAGTTTGATCATTTTGAGGTGGGTGCTGACCTCGATATTGCTAGCTGGGATAGCTACCCTCTTGGGTTTTTAGAAGATCGCGTAGACGCCGACCCAGAGTGGAAACGACACTTTGCTCAACAGGGAGACCCGGACTTTCAGGCACTACACCATGATCTATACCGGGCCGTTGGCCGCGGGCGGTGGTGGGTGATGGAACAGCAGCCGGGACCGGTCAATTGGGCACCCAATAACCCTGCACCACTACCAGGAATGATCAGAGTCTGGACTTGGGAGGCCCTAGCACATGGTGCAGAGGCTCTACTCTACTTTCGCTGGCGTCAAGCGCCGTTCGCGCAGGAGCAGATGCACACGGGCCTTAAACGCCCCGACAATAAGGCGGCAATGGGGTTTGCCGAAGCGAAACAGGTCGCACTCGAAATTGCCGAAGGGATTGATACGGCGCCGGTTAAGGCACAGGTTGCGATTCTTTTCGATTACGAATCTGCATGGGCATGGCGGGTACAGCCACAGGGAGAGAACTTCGATTACTTCAGAGTCATTTTCGAACATTACAAGGCGCTACGTAGCCTTGGTCTGTCGATAGACTTTATTGATAAGGGTTCACCGATCCTTGAGAACTACAAACTGATCTTAGCCCCCGCAGTGATGCACATGAGCCAAGCGGAAATTAAACGTATTCAGTCGCATGGTGCAACACTTATACTCGGACCACGGAGCTCATCAAAGACTGAGCATTTTGCTATTAACAGTACAAACCCGATCCTGCCCGGCTTTAACTTGGAGATCGATTTTGTAGAGACCCTACGCAGCGATACCCCACGACAATTACAACGAGGTGGCGCCGTACAGTATTGGCAGGAGCGAATCGAGACAGATGCCCCGGTACTTGAGATAGATAATCTGGGGCACCCAATCCGCGTCGGTAGTGACACCACCCAATATTTAGCGGCATGGTTGGATCAAGCTGCTATGAAACGGATCTACAGCGAACTCTGTAACGAGCTTTCGATCGAGTACACACCTCTACCAGAGGGTGTTAGGGTTCGCGACACACAGACTCACCGTTTCTATTTCAATTACGATAACCAGGATCAGAGCGTAAATGGTGTTGACCTCCCTCCCGCTTCTGTTATCTGGCAGTCTCACTCAATTGATAAGGGGTAATAGCATGCAGGAACGAGAACTTATCGCCATTCTGAGAGGGATAACACTGAGCGAAGCTGATGCTGTAGTGGCTCAGTTGATTGAGGCTGGCTTTACTAAGATCGAAATACCCTTGAACTCCCCCGAACCGCTCAAGACCATAGCACACCTGCAGAGGAAGTTTGGTGAACAATCGATGTTTGGGGCTGGAACTGTATTAAATGTCGATGAGGTAAAAGCCGTTGCAGACACCGGTGCAAAGTTAATCGTATCGCCTAACACCAATCTCGAAGTCATTAGGACTACCAAAACACTTGGACTCCACTCCTATCCAGGTGTAGTGACACCCTCAGAGTGTTTCTCAGCCTTGGAGGCGGGTGCTGACGGACTGAAGTTTTTCCCAGCTTCGGTCGTAGGCCCTGGTGGTTTAGCTGCCATGTTAGCCGTTCTTCCTGAAGGGGTTAAGACATACGCAGTGGGTGGAGCCTCAGCATCGAATTTCGCCGAGTGGATGGCTGCCGGCGCTACCGGATTTGGACTGGGTTCAGCGCTCTACAAGCCTGGCCGAAGCGCTGAGGATGTTGGGCGCATCGCGCAGGAGATGGTGAGAGCCTATGATCGCGCTCGCTAAACTTTCGCGAGCGTTGCCTTAAAAAGCCTCTGTTACAGCGCTTGTCTAGTAAACCAGTTTTGTTGAAGATTTCTTTCACAGGTGCACTGACAGAGGCAAGAGATCTACATCTCTTCTCGTGAAAAGCGATAAATTGTAGTCTGCCGGTATGTCTCTTGTGGTAGTAGTAGCGTTGACGGAAATGCTGGCTCATTGGGGCTGTTAGCAAAGTGCTGAGCTTCAAGGCACACACCTGAATAAGGCCCGAACCGAACCCGCTTATCCTCAAAAACGCTATCCAAGTACTGCGCTGTATAAAGTTGTAAGCCTGGCTCAGTTGTAAACAGCCGCACCTCTCTACCCGTCAAAGGATCCTTAAGCCAAGCAGCCTCTGCCAACACCTGTGCCTGTTTGTTTAAAACAAAATTGTGATCAAACCCCTGTGGCTCGCTCTCAGCTGCGCCCGAGTCTTGATCGAGACGCTTAGCCTGACGGAAATCATATACCGTACCCTCCACCGCTCGTATCTCTCCAGTCGGTATAGCTTGTCCATTCACTGGCGTGTAGGCGTCAGCGTTGATACTTAGAAGATGTGACATGCAGGAACCACCTTGCACGCCCGACAAGTTAAAGTAGCCATGGTGAGTTAAATTGACGACTGTAGGTCTATTACAACGAGCCTTGTAGTCGAACTTTAATTCGTTTTCTCTGCTTAAAGAGATCCTGATCGAGACTTCGAGATCTCCCGGATAGCCCTCGAGCCCCTCCTCTAGAACGGTAGAGAGCTCGACACCTACCTCATCTGCCATTTCAAAAACCTGAGCGTCTAAAACTCGGTTATGCAGCCCATGAAACCCTCCGTGAAGCTGATTTTTCCCTTCGTTCGCTCCGAGCCAACACTGCTCACCGTTAACACGAAGTTGAGCATCCGCAATTCGATTTGCGTAGCGGCCAATAAGCGCACCGATGTAAGCACTATCCCGCTCGTAACTCTCTATGCTGTCAAAACCAAGAACGACATTGCCGATTTCACCGTTGATATCAGGAAATCGTACTGCGGTAACTCGACCGCCGTAGGTGATAAGGTCGACACTCATATCCTCGTCATTAATCAGCGTAAATTTATCCACACTAATACCAGACTCAGTTGTTCCGAAAGGTGCTCGAAAAACCCGCATAAAGATCCCCAAGATTCAGCTTATCTGCGCATAAGGATTAATTATCTGCTTTCCAAAAGCACTAAGCGAGCTTAGTCTGATAATCGAAATTATCCTGAGGTCATTTTTGATGAGCAAAGTTGTTTTGATAACCGGAGCCTCCCGTGGCATAGGCGCTGCCACTGCCGAATTACTTGCCAATAAAGGATTTGCGGTAGCGGTAAACTATCGCGTTAACAGCGAAAAGGCTCAGCAGTTGGTCGATAAAATTATAGCTTTGGGCGGCAAAGCAATCGCCGTTCAAGCGGATGTCTCCGATGAGGAGCAGGTCATCAACCTGTTTAACGAAGTCGAAGAGCGCCTTGGCAAGGTGACCCATCTGGTCAACAACGCCGGAATCCTTTTCCAACAAACCACACTGGTTAATGTTGAACTAGAGAGGTTCAACAAAGTGATGCAAGTGAACGTTACCAGTTGCTTCCTCTGCTGCCGCGAGTATCTGCGACGCAACCCTGGCCCTGGCGCGATTGTAAACGTCTCTTCTGTTGCCGCCCGGCTCGGTGCTCCTTTTGAGTATGTCGATTACGCCGCCAGCAAAGGGGCGATAGAGAGCCTGACTAAGGGGCTGGCAATGGAGGTCGCGGCCCAAGCGGTGCGGGTGAATGCGGTCTGCCCCGGTCTTATCTACACCGATATGCACGCTGATGGCGGTGAGCCGGGACGAGTAGATCGTGTAGCCCCCAACCTACCCCTCAAACGTGGCGGACAGGCTGTAGAGGTGGCAGAGGCGATCTACTGGTTGCTGTCTGAGCAGGCCTCATATGTGACCGGCAGTTGCCTTGATGTGGCCGGTGGGCGCTAGGCTTTGTAGAGACTGCGCGCACCACCCACTTTCTGTGTCTTGAAGATAGATCCTGCATCCGTTGCGGGCGGTAAAGGCATGCGTACGGGTACACTCTCTAGCCGAGGTTCGAGACAGGGCTCGCCAATAATTGTTCGCTCTTGCAGATCCTCCCAGAAGCGCCGCTGTCCCAGCGCATGGATGTAGGAGCTGGCACCCAGAATAGGCCAGGCGTCGGCCTTAGCAATTTCGTAGAAAAGTATTAAACGTGGGCGGTCGCTTAGATTGGGGGAAGAGCCATGCAGTGTTCGCGCATGATGCACCGTCATACTACCCGCTTTACCTGTCAGGGTTACTATTTTTGATGCGTCAAAATCTGGATCATCCGGATCAACCGCACCACAGAAAAGACCATTCATCTGATGGCTCAGTACCGGGCCTTTGTGTGAGCCAGGAATTACCTGTAGCGGTCCATTTTCTGGGGTGACATCATCCAGCATCAACCCAAACGCCAGCAGGTCGTCATTGGTATGAGGGTAGAACGCCCAGTCTTGATGCCACTCAACTGCCGCACCGCCGCCGGGTGCTTTTGTGTTTAGCTTCGCAGTAATGAGCGTTGCATTGTCCCCTAAAAGGTCGCGCAGTACGTCCGTCACACCTGAGTGTTTGAGGATTTCGTCATAGATGGGGTGCTGTTTATGTGGCAGTTTGATACGAGTTAGACGGGGATTTTCAGCAGAGTGCCCTTCGTCTAGGTCGTACACCTCATTGCTCTCGCTCACCTGACGCGACGCGTCGATGAACTCAGCAGTAATCTCCTGCAACCTCTTGAGTTGTTCAGCGGTAACAACATCTTCCACCAGCAGGTAACCTTGCTTCCAGTAAAAGCGGATCTGCTCTTGAGTTAACACTCCACACCTCCGAGAGGCCTACGCCTATCAAACGCCAAAAACACACTATACCAATGAGCGCTCAGCTTTTGCCCCGTTAGCCCAGGGGACTTAGCTTCGCCAGACAGCCCCAACGGCGTCGAACGCCGCCTCAATCGCGGTTTCGGTGCGGCGCTCTTTACGGCAGATAAAACCTAGCTCAGCCTCCACCGAAACCTTATCTGCAATAACAACCCCCTCAAGGTGAGCTGCCTCCAGCGCCAAACTCTCGCGCGCCAAACTCAAGCCTACACCCGAACGTACGAGGTCAGCCATAGAGGGCTCAAGATCTACCTGCGCGACAATATTGGGCCGCACGCCCGCGGTCCCAAAGAGAGTCGAGAGGAAACGGTTGTGAGCCGAGTCTTCCGGGGTCCAGATCCATGGCAAGCTGGCCAACTCATGCCAGCCTCTGCCGTTCACCAAACTTTGCCAGCCCGGCGGTGCGATGACGCGATAACGGAACTGGGTTAGAGATAGCACTGAAAACTGCCCCTGGTACTCTGGGAGTCCGGGCTGGCCTAGGGTGTAGGCAACATCGAGTTCACCCTGCTCAACCTGGCGAGACACCCTGCCTGACATCCCATGGGTCAGGTCGAACTGCAGAACTGGATGTTGTGAGGCGAGTAGTTTCAAAACACGACCAAGGCGCAAAAAGCCCGGATCAATGATAGAACCTAACTTCAACTTGCCCGAAAGCGCCGACTTCAAACTGCTTGCAGAGGCGGAAAACTCAGCCGCTGCCCGCACTGCACGCTCAGCGGCAGGCAGTAACTTAAGTCCCTCCTCTGTCAATTGCATACCTCTTGAGCCGCGCTGCATAAGCTGAACTCCCAGTTCAGACTGCAGCTTTTTAAGCTGATGACTCAACGCCGGCTGGGTTAGACAGAGACGTTCGGCCGCACGCGTAAGGTTCCCCTCCTGTGCGACAACTAAAAATGTATTAAGGCTGCTCAGATCCATAGATATAAAATTCTCTAATAACAGTGCAAACAATAATTCATTGGATCTCTATTAGTACAGTGAGTTACAAATAAAACTCTAATAACGCCAACGCAATACTGATTCAAAAAAGGGAGCACTAATGAAAGATCTCGGCAGTTACGACTACATAATCGCAGGTGGCGGTGCAGCCGGCTGTGTATTGGCAAATCGCCTATCAGCGGATCCGAGCGTTAGTGTTCTACTGCTAGAGGCGGGTAATGATGAGAAGTGGATCTGGACACGCATCCCGGTTGGATACCTCTACTGCATCAACAATCCGCGTACGGACTGGTGTTATAAAACTGTCCCAGAGAAGGGGCTTAATGGTCGCTCTATTATCTACGCACGCGGCAAAGGTTTGGGTGGCAGTACTCTGATTAACGCCATGCTCTACCTGCGAGGCCAAGCGCGCGACTACAACGAGTGGGCCGAGCTCACTGGCGATGAGAGCTGGAACTGGGACAGCGTAAAACCTGTCTTCAAATCGGTTGAAGATAGCTGGCGCGGCGGAAACGATCACCACGGTTCAGGTGGAGAGTGGCGAGTCGAGCAGCAGCGTCTGAGCTGGGAGATTCTTGACCACTTCGAAAGTGCTGCCAATCAAGCGGGCATCGCTACCAATCCCGATTTCAACACCGGCAACAACCTTGGCGTAAGTAAATTTGAAGTCAACCAGAAGCGCGGCTGGCGTTGGTCGAGCGTACGCGGCTTCCTAGATCCTGTTCGCTCAAGACCCAACCTGAAAATTGTAACCGCGGCTCTGTCTGACAAGCTGATTATGGACGGCAAACGCGTAACGGGTATCGAGTTTCTAGTCAAAGGTGAGCGCTGTAAGGCAAGTGCTAATATAGAAACTATTTTATCAGCGGGCTCTATCGGTTCGCCGGCTATCCTGCAGCGCAGCGGCATTGCGGATCCGGAATTTCTCGCCTCCAAAGGTATCGAAGTTAAACACGCACTACCTGGGGTGGGTATGAATCTACAGGACCACCTGCAATTGCGCACCGTGTTTAAGGTGAAAGGCATCAAGACACTGAACCAGTCGGCCAACTCACTATGGGGCCAGGCGATGATGGCGCTGGAATTTGCTCTGTTCCAGACGGGTCCCTTGACCATGGCACCCAGTCAGCTCGGTATGTTTGCCCACTCCGATGATAAAGCTGAATCGCCAAACATTGAGTACCATGTTCAGCCGCTTTCACTGGATAAATTCGGTGATCCACTCCACAAGTTCCCTGCATTCACAGCCAGCGTCTGTAACCTACGTCCGACCTCACGAGGCACCATTAAGATCACCGACACAGATCCTAATAGTGCACCTGAAATTGCACCCAATTACCTCTCTACGGATCGAGATCGCGAAGTCGCTGCCAACAGCCTGCGTCTGACGCGAAAAATTGTGCAGCAGCAAGCGCTGCAACAGTTCGAACCGGAGGAGTTTGTGCCGGGTACGCAATATCAGAGTGATGAGGAGCTGGCTAAAGCAGCAGGTGATGTGGGTACCACCATCTTCCATCCAGTAGGCACCTGTAAAATGGGCACCGCGGACGATTCAAGCGCTGTAGTAGATAGCCGACTGCGCGTTATTGGCCTTGAAGGTTTGCGCGTCGTGGACGCATCTGTAATGCCGACTATCACCTCGGGCAATACCAGCTCACCAACCATTATGATTGCCGCTAAAGGCTCTCAGATGATTATTGAGGATCGCAAAGCAGCAGAAATTTCCGCAGCCTAATCACCCGATTGCGAGCCGGCGCCCTTACTAAAGAGCGCCGGTTTACTCTCCAATCCATCTGATCTAAAAAGCGAAATCCTCGACCAAAATATACCCAATTGCTTTGTAGTCATTGATCTGGGCCGGCCCCGATGCCGAGACGTCAACATAGTCAGGAAAAGCCTCCGGCTTTATATCACGCCAACTCGCATAAGTGCCGCAGACATGCACATCCACTCCCGCCGTACCTAGGTCAAGCACACTTTGGTGCAGTTCAGGAAAGACCTCTGCTTTATCTTTTGTGAGAGCAAACTGCTCGTTGCCGTGGCTTACAATAGCAATGTCGAGATCCGGCCATCGTTTATGTAGTTGCTCCACAGCCTGCAATAACTTGGGTTGCATCCCTTGCCAACTTCGTTCGCTGGGCGCGAGTATCTCAAACACCACCCCGTCTGGGCGCTCCTCCATAACGAGGACTTCATTAAGAGTGGCCGCGTTTAGCGGTAGGGCGATGAGCAGAATAAGAGAAATAAAAACGCTCTTCATAGTTAGATCTCTCCTATGATTTAAGTACCCAAAGTGTAGTTTGCGTTTTACCTTTTGTAGATACGCCGAATCATCGATAAGGGCTATTGGTGTTAGAGATCTTAAATAGACGTCTGGTTGTGCTGGTCTACACTGAAAGCATCAAATCAATGTGGTCAAACGATGAGTAGTAATCTGGAAACAACAAAGAAGATACTGGTTCTGGATAACTCGCCCACTCTTTTGGCACTCTATAAAGCCGAACTAGAGGATTTGGGAGAGTCAGTATGCGCCTTCAGAAATGGAGCTGAAGCGCTGAGGGTTGCCGCGCAAACCCCTCCCAAGCTGATAATTGTTAGCGCGGAACTTGAAGATACAAATTGCCTCGACTTCATTGAACTCTGCCGCCAGAAAAAACAGTGCCAAGACCTACCAATAATTGTTCTCTCCTCCTCAGACTCTTTGGAGTTTCGCGATCTTTGCTTCCAGCTTGGCGTGGCTGACTTTATCCCGCGCAAAGCGAGCCAAGAGTATCTGCTAAACCATATACAACAAGTGCTAGATCGAATCGATAAGCCGGCACTTGAAACAAGCAACGCTTTCCAGGGTATTAACGTGTTGGTTGCTGAAGACAGCGCACCGATTCGAGCACTCTATCGAGTCTTGCTGGCTGAGATGGGTGCAACGGCCCAACTTTGCGCCGACGGCCAAGAGGCACTGGACTATCTGCATCAAAACCCTGACACGATTGATTTGGTGATTACCGATTTAGAGATGCCGCGGGTTACGGGTCAGGAGCTACTAAAACGGATTCGAAATAGCCCCAGATTTTCATCGATTCCAATTATTGTTGTGACACGTTTTGAGGCTCTGGAGACCGCCGTTGATCTACTCCGAGGAGGCGCTACCGATTATATTCACAAGCCGTTCCGCCCCGAAGAGTTGCAAGCGCGGATCACTACTCATCTCTACAACTCTCGGCTACTCAAAGAGCAACAACAGCTGAGTAAACAACTTCGCGAGCTGAATGATTCACTTGAGCAACGCGTCTACGAGCGTACAGCTGAGCTCAACGATGCGAATAAAGAGATGATCCTTAAACTTGCTCTGGTATGCGACTTCAAAGACGAAGATACGGGCAATCATATTAACCGAGTCCGGCTCTACTGCGAGGAGTTAGCGCGGGCAGCAGGTATCCCCGAGGACGAGTTGGAGCATTTTGGCTACTCCAGCATGTTGCATGATGTAGGTAAGGTCGGGATTCCAGATAGTATCTTGAAAAAACCCGGTCCATTGGATGAGGCTGAATGGGCGATTATGCGAACCCACACAACTAAAGGGTCTGAGTTGCTCGGTGATCGTGAGTTCTTCAAGGTCGCACGGGAAATTGCACAGCATCATCACGAACGGGTAGACGGCAAGGGGTATCCTGATGGGCTGGAAGGTGACGCCATACCTCTATCTGCTCGCATAGCTGCTGTGGTAGATGTCTTTGATGCACTAACCTCCAAGCGCTGTTACAAAGAAGCCTGGACCATCGACCAAGCCCTAGACGAGCTAAATCGAATGTCCGAGGGGCATTTAGACGCACAGTTAGTGGAGAAAATGTGTGCTCTACAGCGCGGCGGCCAACTAGACTACATCAAAGAACGCTACCCCTAACTGTAAATTGGATTAAGCCACTGCCCTACTGCGTCTGCGTTTGAGGCTCTGACCGCCAACAATACGCGGCCCTCTCGGTGTTCGCGGTTTGGGCGGTTCAGACTCGGCTAACTTACGCTGCAGATAGTCCAAAATAATTCCCTGGGTCTGGCCAATCATTGAATTAACACCCTGAGAGCCAAACATCCGGTTGAACTCAAGTATGTAGGGATAGTTATCGACCATGGCGATATCAAATCCCGCATGATCTATCCCTAACGCAGTTGCGACGCGCGTCACCAACTCAATCGCTGCTGCTGGAAGCGGGCCAGCTAGTGCTTGTCCGCCTCGGGCGATATTGTTGTGAAAACCGTCAGCAGATTGCATGCGCCAATAACCCCCGGCCACCTGATCGCCGAGCCATATGATTCTCAGATCACGATCAATAGGGAGATACTCCTGAGCATAGAGAACCTCAGTCAATTGCAGATAGCGGTTCCAATCGGCTCGATTCTCATTAAGAAACACACCTTCACCCATGCTGGATTTCGGTATCTTCGCAACGAATGGCAACGCCATAGAATCCCAAACTTCTTCAGCATGGAGTTCAGTGTTGGGCCGAATCAACGTCCAAGGAGTATTATGCGGCGCCACAACTTCAAAGGCGCGCGTCATCTCTATCTTATTGTGACCGATTAAGTAGGTCGGCAAGGAGGGAAAAATCCGCGCCTTAAGCCCAAATACCAGCGCGTTTACTTGCCAGTAGTCTGGGTAAAGCAGCCAGTCAACTTCATGTAGTTGCTGTTGCTGAGCCAAAAACTGCTCAGGCTTGAGTGTTCTGTGAGGTGGGAAGTGCAGTGTTCGCAGTGGATCAAACGAGATCAGTCGCATTTAGTGTGACTACAATAGCC
>JABXHP010000271.1 GCA_013373575.1 Oceanospirillaceae bacterium
GGCTGGCTCTACATCCATGCCCTCGACGTTGATGACAAGGAGGCACTGATAGCTGAAATTAAGCAGCGTTATGAGAAGCCCCTTAAGGAGATATTCCAATGCTAATGATTGCGCTCTATATCGCTTTCGGTCTCATCTCTCTGGCACTCCTACTTAACGTCATCAGCCTTGCGCGCGGCCCTAGCGTGCCAGATAGGGTTCTGGATCTGGATACACTCTATATCAACTCAATTGCACTCATTATTCTCTACGGAATTGCGGAAGCCTCAACCATACATTTTGAGGCCGCACTGCTTATCGCCATGCTCGGCTTTGTGAGTACGGCGGCGCTCTGTAAGTACATGTTGCGAGGAGACATCATAGAATGAGCCATGAACTCCCCTTTGCACTTGAACTACTGCTATCTGCATTAGTGTTATTTGGCGCAGCACTTGTGCTGATAGGCTCCATTGGCCTGATAAAGCTGCCTGATTTTTACACCCGTTTGCATGCACCGACAAAGGCGACAACCTTGGGGATGGGTTCTCTGCTGATCGCTTCACTCATCTATACCAGCTATGTCACGGGAAGCCTGCACGTGCAGCAGCTACTCATTACACTGTTTCTCTTTATCACCGCACCAATTGCCGCACATATGCTGGCGAAAACTGCTCTGCACCTCAACATTCGCTCGCTCGACCGCACCGGAAACCCCGAACTTCAAGAGCCTGCACGCAACCGCCAAACACCTAAGGTGAATGTCGGCGCTGAGGAGAGTTCCGGGAACTGAGAGCCTATGGCACATTTCCTGCTTGACCTTACTGACATATTTTCACTCTAAGCTAAAGAACACATAGCGATGCGGCGCTCTTTTGAGCGCTGTCGACTAAGGAAAGAAGATGCTATCCAAAGTAATTATCCCCGTTGCCGGCCTTGGCACCCGCGTACTGCCTGCGAGTAAGGCGATCCCGAAAGAGATGCTACCGGTGGTAGACAAGCCCGTAATCCAGCACGTCGTTGAAGAGGCGATGCGCGCTGGATTTCGCCAGATCGTACTGGTGACGCGTTCCGGTAAAGAGGCGATAGAGAACCATTTCGACGCTAACTACGAGCTCGAGCAGATGCTCGCTTTAAAAAATAAGCGCGCCCTCCTCGACGCTGTAGAGAATACCCTGCCTAGAGGCATTGAAGTCATCTCTGTACGTCAACCGAGCGCTAAGGGTCTTGGCCATGCCGTACTCTGCGCAGCTCATGTAGTCGGCAACGATGATTTCGCCGTTATGCTGCCCGATATGGTCATCGATGACGAGGGGCTTGCATGCGACTTCGCCGAGATGGTGAAGCGTTACCAGAAGAATGGCGCGGGCCAGATCATGGTAGAGGGCGTACCTGAAGAGCATGTAGATCGCTACGGTATCGTCGATTGCGGTGGAACCGCCCTCAAGCCGGGCATGGGCGCACCAATTAAGGGCATGGTAGAGAAACCCAAACGCGAAGAGGCTCCCTCTAACCAAGCAATTGTAGGCCGCTACATTCTCCCCAACCGTGTTATGGAGCTGCTGAAAACAACCGCACCCGGTGCCGGTGGCGAGATCCAGCTAACGGATGCCATGTTAAAACTGCTGTCAGAGCAGTCGATGGAGGCATTCAGTATGCGCGGCACTATCTATGACTGTGGCAACAAAGCCGGACTGCTAGAGGCAAATCTCGCCTTTGGTTTGAAGCACCCCGAAACAGGCGATGCTCTGCGCCAATTCATCAAATCGAAAAAGCTGTAGAGGCTGACTTATGAGTCCCGCATGGAATAAACTTCAGGCTTCGGCCGATCGTTTGCGCGGGACTCACCTGCGCCAACTGCTAGAGAGCGAGAATCGCTTCGATAGTCTCTCCTTCTCTGCCGCGCACCTAATGCTAGACCTGAGTCGCCAGCGCATCGATTCACAAGTCTTTGATGAACTATTAGAGCTGGCACAAGAGCGCGACCTCAGCAGCGCGATAGCGGCGTTGCTAACCGGTGCCGTCGTAAATCCAACAGAGAATCGCCCCGCCCTACACTCTGCGCTGCGTATGCCCGCAGATAGCGAGCTTGTGGTTGAAGGTGTCGATCTCGTCGCGGGGGTGCATGAGACACTCGCCAAGATGGATGAGTTTGTCGCAAAGATTCACTCGGGTCAGTGGCGCGGCTACACAGGCAGAGCGATCTCTCAGGTGGTTAACATTGGTGTCGGAGGGTCGGACCTTGGCCCTCTCATGACCTGTGAGGCACTGAGTGAATTTCGCCCACCTGAGGCTGAGGGTGTTGAGATTCACTTCGTCTCCTCAATGGATGGAAGCCAGCTCTCTAACCTGCTGCTTGAGCTCAACCCAGAAACCACCCTATTCGTACTCTCTTCCAAATCCTTTGGCACGCTCGATACCCTAGCGAACGCCTCCACAGCAATCGACTGGCTGATGGAGAGCAGCGGCTTGGGCCGCGAACTGTTGATCCACCAGCACTTCATCGGGGTGACCTCAGCCCCGCAGAAGGCGATCAATTGGGGAATCTCGCAGAAGAATATTCTCAAATTCTGGGACTGGACCGGCGGGCGCTACTCGCTCTGGTCTGGCATTGGTTTACCCATCGCACTCACCACCGGTATGCAGGGTTTTCGTGAGCTTCTGGCCGGTGCACACGCTATGGATCAGCACTTCGCAAGCGCGCCGTTTGAGCAGAACCTCCCGGTACTACTTGCACTGATCGGTATCTGGAACATCAACTTTCAGGATATTCACGCCCACGCAATTTTGCCCTACGACGGTCGCTTAGCACATTTGCCGGCCTATCTTGAGCAGCTGGAGATGGAGTCCAATGGTAAGAGTGTAAAGCTCGATGGCGAACTTGCAGAGAGTCGCACCTGTCCGATCCTCTGGGGTGAGATTGGGCCCAATGCCCAGCACGCGTTTTATCAGCTGCTGCACCAAGGCACCGAGCGCGTAATGTCTGACTTTATCGTCCCTGCGCGCCGCTACGAGGGGCGCTCTGCAGGTTTGCTCGAGCAGCATCAGTTAGCACTTGCTAACTGCTTAGCTCAGGCCCGAGTGCTAGCTCTGGGGGATGCAGCTCTGAACGATAGCGAAGAGCGACCACCCTGGCAGCGTTACGCTGGCAACCAACCAAGTAGCGTTATCCTGCTTGAGACACTTACACCGGCAAGCCTAGGTAGCCTTATAGCCCTCTACGAACACAAGGTCTATATCCAGGCGGTTATCTGGGGCATTAACCCGTTCGACCAGTGGGGTGTGGAGCTGGGTAAGAAGGTAGCGAATGACCTGATTGACTCACTGCACCAAGGCAGCAGCTCAGGCTACGACCAGGCGACCAGCGGACTGTTGGCAACTATCCAAAAACTGCAGGAGGAGCACTAATATGAAGATTGCAGTTTGGGGTGAAGAGCTCAGTGCTTGGGTCGCTTGCGCACAACTCGCCAGCTACGGTAATACGGTCTATCTTGCACAGGGAGAGACTGAACCCGCAACCAGCCAACTACGCTCAGAGCCAGGACTTCTTAGCGCTCTACAGAATGCTAGCTTTAGCGAGCGCCTACTGGTCAATGAAGAGGCAGCCATACAGGCAGAGGTGCATTGGCTGAGCATGTCGCCTGACGCAGCGGAAAGTGCGCTTGAACTGGTAGAGAGGATCGCATCTGCCTCTAAAGGGCCACTGCTTATCGTCAATCAGAGCAACTTTGGCGTCGGTATGTGTGATCGCATGCAGGCGCTGCTAAGCTCGGATCTACAGCAGGTTATCTACTTACCTGATCTGCTCCAAGCAGGTCAGGCAATGCAGCAGTTTGTTAACCCAGAAGCACTACTCATCGGCACTGAGAGCGCTGCAGCCAAAGCGCAGCTACTGGCGCTGCTGCGCCCTTTCCATCTTGGGCAGCGCACTATTCAGCAGATGACCTGCCGCGAGGCAGAGTTTGTGAAATATGCTATCACCGGGCTCCTGGCTCTTAGATTGGGTTACATCAACGAGATGGCGGGACTTTGTGATCAGCTTAACCTGGATATGGATGCGATCCGTCGCGGTATGAGTACCGATAAACGTATAGGCACTCACTATCTGCAGCCAGGTTGTGGCTTTGGTGGCCTGCAGTTCACCCAGTATCTACAAGGGCTAGCAGAGCTGCTTACAGGTCGCCGAGGCTCAGTGCTAATCGACACCGTACTGGCACAAAACGAGGTCAATAAAGAGTGGCCCTTCCGTACAATCTGGCAGCACTACAACTGCAATTTGAGCGGTCGCAAGGTCGCCATTTGGGGCGCTGCTTTCAAAGCGGGTGTGGCAGATATTGATAATGCGCCCGCGTTGCGCGTCATCGATGCGCTCTTAGCTCAGGGGGCGCACATCTGTGTACATGA
>JABXHP010000195.1 GCA_013373575.1 Oceanospirillaceae bacterium
AATGTAGATAGCCAAATCATGACTGTACGCACACGCGTTGCGCCATCGCCTACTGGCGACCCACACGTAGGTACCGCCTACATCGCTCTGTTTAACCTAGCATTTGCTCGCCAGCATGGCGGTCAGTTTATTTTGCGTATCGAAGATACGGATCAGACGCGCTCCACGCCTGAATCTGAGAAGGCGATCCTCGACTCTATGCGCTGGTTGGGGCTTGAGTGGGATGAGGGTCCGGATGTTGGTGGTCCACACGGTCCTTACCGTCAGTCGGAGCGCAAAGACTCTTACAAAGATTTCGCTATGCGGTTGGTGGAAGAGGGTAACGCTTTTATCTGTTACCGCACTGGCGAAGAGCTGGACGAGCTGCGTGTCTCACTGAAAGAGCAGGGTATCAACCGCGCTCTCAAGGAGATCGATCTGGCATTGCCAGCCGATGAGGTTGAAAAACGCCAGGCTGCGGGTGCTCCATTCGTTGTGCGTATGAAGGTGCCCGTTGAGGGTATCTGCGAAATCGACGATATGTTGCGTGGGACGATCGAGCTGGATTGGGCGTTGGTGGACGCTCAGATTCTACTGAAGTCTGACGGGATGCCAACTTACCACTTAGCAAACGTGGTAGATGATCACCTTATGCAGATCAGCCATGTTATCCGCGGTGAAGAGTGGATCAACTCGGCGCCTAAGCACAAGCTGCTATACCAGTACTTTGGCTGGGATATGCCCAAACTGTGCCACATGCCGCTGCTGCGTAACCCCGACAAATCCAAGCTATCTAAACGCAAGAACCCAACGTCGATCCTCTACTACCAGCGCATGGGCTACCTGCCCGAGGCGTTGCTTAACTACCTCGGTCGTATGGGCTGGTCGATGCCGGATGAGTCTGAGAAGTTCACGCGTCAGCAGATGTTCGATAACTTCGACATCCAGCGTGTCTCTCTGGGTGGTCCAGTATTTGACCAAGAGAAGCTCAGCTGGCTAAACGGTCTCTGGATCCGTGAGGAGCTAGATCCTGCGGCGTTCGCGGCAGAGTTTCAGAAGTGGGCGCTAAACCCTGAGTATCTCATGCAGATTATTCCGTTGATTCAGCCTCGTGTAGAGAAGTTCTCGGATGTTGCTCCGCTGGCGGGCTTGTTCCTCTCCGGTATGATGCCAATCACCACAGAGAGCTTTGCGCACAAGTCGTTGGACGAAGAGGCTGTTCGGCGTATTCTGCAGTTCTCGGTCTGGCACCTCGATCAGCAGCGTGAGTGGGATCGTGATTCGCTTTTTAACAGCTTGAAAGGGCTGGCAGATTCGATGGAGTTTAAGATTCGTGACTTCCTCTTCCCGCTATTCGTTGCAATAGCGGGTACCTCTCAGTCGGTATCGGTTGTCGATTCTATGGCTATTCTGGGTCCGGATATGAGCCGTGCACGTCTGCGTCACGCGCTAGATGTAGTGGGTGGGCCGTCGAAAAAACAGACAAAGGCCTGGGAGAAAGAGTTTAAAGCACTCTCTTAAGTTCGGGTACCCGCTTGCTTAGAGGAGCTGTTGGATTCAGCGCTCTGCGCTGAAAAGCCTGATCAATGATCAGGCTTTTTCGTTTAAGCTTGATAGCCGAGTTGCGAAGAGATCGCTTGGCCGGTCTGTTGTAGCGTACTGATCCACTCCTCTCTGCGGCGTTCTATTGGGGCGGAGATAGAGAGGCCAGCGCATACATGTCCGCTCTGATCGTAAATCGGTACGCCAATACAGCCAACACCAATTTCGGCCTCTTCATCATCAAATGAGTAACCACGTTCCACCGCTTCCAGGCAGACTGGCTTAAGCTTCTCCATAGAGGAGAGTGTATTGCGAGTATAAGCCGGAAGGTTGGTGCGTTTGGCGTATCCGGCAATAGCTGCTTCACCACCGAGTCCCAACATCAGTTTGCCGACAGCGGTAACATGCAGCGGCGCTCGGCTGCCGATAAGCTGGTTCACATGCATCATTCGGTTTGGCGTAGCCTTCTCGAAGTAGACCAGGACATCACCCTCTCGTATTGTAAGGTTGACGGTCTCATCGACTTTGTCGCGCAAGGCTTCCATGTGGGGGCGGGCAACGGCGCGCAGATCGATCTCGCTGTGCATACCTAAACTGAGTTGAGAGAATTTCTGCCCCAGACGGTATTCGCCCTCCGGGTTACGGTCCACCAGTCCGTTATCGATGAGCGAGTGAAGGATGCGGTGCACAGTCGACGGGTGCAGACCTGTCTCGGCACAGATAATCTTTAGCTTTACCGCTTTAGGGTAGCGTGCCATCGCCTCCAGTATACTCACAGCGCGGTCGATTACCTGAATTTTTGCGTGACCTGATTGCTCCATCATTTCCCCTCGTTAGCTGATGTTAGAGTGTATCAGCGTTATTCGTATCGCAGGTGCTTTTGTATCACATTACGAAAAATATAAACGTACGAAAAAATTTCCAGCCTCAGGAGTATTTCTCATAGCCAGAGGGTAACATTAGCCCAAACACAAGGAGCTGGGATGGAATTCGATAAAGACCTACTAAAACAGCGCGGCCTCAAACGCTTTTGGCTTGCTACGCAGTACTCTTGGAAAGGCGCAAAAGCGGCCTACCGCGAGGAGCCAGCCTTTCAGTATGAGGCGCATGCAGCGCTTGTTCTGATACCACTGGCAATATGGTTAGCTGATACGGTTACAGCAGGCGCGGCGATGATCGCTGCTGTGCTCTTTGTAATGTTAGTGGAGATCCTGAACAGCGCTATAGAGGCCGTTGTGGATAGAATTGGTCCCGAGAGACACGAGTTGGCAGGGCGCGCCAAAGATATGGGATCAGCAGCGGTTTTTCTAGCGATCTGCATAGCGATACTGGTTTGGGTAGCTGCACTTATTTAAGAGTGTTTTTAGGGTTGCAAAGGTCGCTTTGCTGCGTAATAATGCGCGCCGTCAAACACGACGTCCCATTCGTCTAGTGGCCTAGGACACCGCCCTTTCACGGCGGTAACAGGGGTTCGAACCCCCTATGGGACGCCAT
>JABXHP010000390.1 GCA_013373575.1 Oceanospirillaceae bacterium
ACTAGGCAACACTTTCGAGTATCAGGAGATATTGCTACTTGGAAAGACCCGAGTTTTCTAGGTATGTTTTGCTTAGATATTGACGGTAGGTTTTCGCCTTGTTTCGGTCCGGCAAGAGCCTTTCCCGCAGTTATAGTGAACATCTGCAAAGGGCAAATTCCTGCTGCTGGAATAGTAATCAACGATCGTCTGCTTTGGATAGAAGCTAGGTGCTCGTAGTAGCGGACTTTGGGCTTGCCTGGGTGTCTATTTTTTAGGGCAGGATGCCAGATGTCACAGAATCAAAAGCCAGTTAGAACCACAGGTGCTAGCTGGCTTTTTGTTTAAAGGGTTTAAGAGGTCTATTACCAGCTCTTATAACCCAAGAATTTTCCTGACATTGTCAGTTTTACGCGATCACCCTTTGGGTCTTCAATCTTATCGATATACATTTCAAAATCGATTGCCGACATTATACCGTCGCCAAATTTCTCTTGGACTAGGTCTTTAATGGTAGGGCCGTAGACGCCTACAATCTCGTACAGGCGGTAGATAGCCGGGTCGGTCGGTACAGCTTGCTCCCAAATTTTCGTTGGCTTCTCTTCTAGCGCATCGATGCACTCATCAGGCAGCTTTAGCAACTCAACCAGTTTTTCAGCCTTATCTTTGGGCATGGAGTTCATGCCGAAACAGGCTGAGTGAGTCCATACCGGTGACATCTCTAGCGTTTCGGCGATCTGCTCCCATGAGAGTTTGAAGTACTTCTTGGCGGTCAAAATCAGCGCGGTTGTATCTTCTTTGGTGATGCTAGGTGTTAGGTGGTTCATGTTAGTCATGGTGTTCATTTGAGTGTCCTCAATTAAGATGCTTTTAAATTCTTTTTTTCGATGTCTGTTTGTGCAGCGGCCCTTTCGCTCTTTTTCTCCGATAGACGCACCACATTGGGGTGGGCTTTATCTATGGCTGACTGTGCCTTTCCGTCGATCTCTTTCGAACGTGACGTTAAGAAGTGCACAAGGTGGTTGCGAATCTCGTAGTAGAGCGGGTCTTCCACAATAGAGGCGCGTGAGCGTGGGCGCGGAATCTCAATCTCTACGCTCTCGGCAACCGTTGCATAGGGGCCATTGCTCATCAGTAAAATACGGTCAGACAGATAGATCGCCTCGTCCACGTCGTGGGTAATCATAAAGACTGTCTGATTAGTCCCGGCCCATATCTTCAGCAGCTCATCCTGAATGGTGCCGCGGGTCAGTGCATCGAGTGCTCCGAAGGGCTCGTCGAGTAATAGAAGCTTTGGCTGTGTGGCGAATGCCCTTGCAATTGATACACGCTGACGCATACCGCCGGAGAGTTGCGACGGCTTACGCTGCTCTACACCGCCACTCAATCCCACAAGCTCTAGGTACTTCATGGCGTGATCTTTTACCTGCTCTTTGCTCCAGTCTGGGTGGCGCGACTCCACTGCAAAGGTGACATTGCTTAGCGTAGAAAGCCAAGGCAGTAATGAGTAGTTCTGGAACACAACACCGCGATCCAAACTGGGGCCTGAAACCTCCTTGCCTTCCATAATGACCGCACCGCTGGTGGCTTCATCTAGGCCTGCTAATACGTTTAGAATGGTTGATTTACCGCAGCCAGAGTGGCCGATAATGGTAATGAACTCACCTTTTTCAACTTTAAAGTTGATGTTTTCAAAAACCGTCAGCTCCCCGGTTTCAGGGCTTGGAAATTTCTGCGTCAAGCCCTCAACGCTTAAGAATGCTTTAGACATACATTACTCCTGGTAGGTGACACGTTTTTGCAAGATGCCAAACACTGAATCAAGCAGCATGCCCACTACACCGATTACTAAGATCGAGAAGATAACCGAGGTAAGGTCAAGGTTGTTCCACTCGTTCCACACGTAGTACCCAATACCCGTTCCGCCCACCAGCATCTCGGCGGCAACAATAACCAGCCAAGCGATACCGATAGAGATGCGCATACCGGTCAGTATGGTGGGTGCGGCCGCTGGAAGAATCACGAAGTAGGCTGTTTTCCACACGCTTAACTCGTGTGTTTTCGCGACGTTAATCCAGTCTTTGCGCACCCCAGCCACCCCGAAGGCGGTATTTATCAGCATCGGCCAAATCGAACAGATGAAGATAACGAAGATGGCGCTCTGTTCGCTGTCTTGAATGATAAACAGCGCAAGCGGCATCCAAGCCAAGGGTGAGATAGGGCGTAGCACCTGAATGTAGGGGTCCAGTGCCCGGTACATCAGCGGTGACATCCCAATTAAGAACCCAAAGGGAATTGCAACCAAAGCGGCTAAGCCATATCCGCTTAACACGCGGTAGAGCGAGTAGCCGATCTGAATACCAATCCCCTTATCGTTAGGGCCCGCATCATAGAAGGGGTCAGACAGTTCAGCGACTGCTTTGCTAAAGATCTCAGAAGGGGGTGGAACGCCTGCTTTTGGCTGCGCCCCGCCCATCAACATTTCGTATTCAGTCAACTCGGTTGCCATCTGCTGCTTGGGGATAGAGAGCTCCCATATCCCTAGTAGAAGAATCAGCAACGAAATCGATAGAATCATCGGTTTTAGTTGCGTATTTGTCATAGTGTTATGAACTCTTAATGGCGAATGAGTTTAGGTATTCCTCTGGTTTAGACGGATCAAAGGTTTTACCCATAATGGTGTGCGACTTGTAGGTAGAAGCCGGCACGTCATAGCCAAGTTCAGCCATAATCTTTCCAGCATCAGAGGCTAGATAGACCTGCTCGGCTACCGTGCTGTAATCGATATCATTCTTGATGTAACCCCAGCGCTTCATCTGCGTCAGAATCCATACACCCATTGAGTGCCATGGGAAGGGGTCGAAATCGATTCGGTCGGGAACGTTTATTACATTGCCCAGTCCGTCGGCGTAGCGACCGGTCAGTACCTGTTCAACGACAGGAACCGGTTGGTTTAGATAGTTTGCAGGGCTAATAGCCTCGGCAATCTCTTTGCGGTTAGCTGGGTTAGATGCGTACTGAGTCGCATCGATAATTGAGCGCAAAAGTGCGCCATAGGTGTTGGGCATCTCTTGTGCGAACTTAGCGGAACAGGCGAACGCGCAGCAAGGGTGGCCTTCCCAGATATCCTTAGTCAGCATGTGAATAAAGCCGATCTTCTCCCACACCGCACGCTGGTTGAATGGGTCTGGTGATAGGTAGCCATCTAGGTTACCGGCACGCAGGTTGGCAACCATCTCTGGTGGTGGCACAACAC
Source organism: Oceanospirillaceae bacterium (assembly GCA_013373575.1). Classification (GTDB taxonomy): domain Bacteria; phylum Pseudomonadota; class Gammaproteobacteria; order Pseudomonadales; family Balneatricaceae; genus Marinobacterium_E. The sequence continues at coordinate 3,236 of JABXHP010000390.1, forward strand.
GGATCTGAATATCTTTATCGGGGTCTAGTCCATGTTCTGCTACGTAGTAACGCAACAAGAAGTTGTGCATGGAGTACTCAAAAGGTACGCCAAAGGTGAAACCTTTCCACTGTTTAGGGTCGCGTTTATCAAGGTGCTCATTGGATAACACAATCGCCTGGCCGTTGATGTTCTCTACCGCTGGCATGATGTAAGGTTCAGCTGATGATCCAGCACCTAAAGACATCGCGAGTGGCATGGGCGTAAGCATGTGCGATGCATCGTACTCGCCGTTTAGCGACTTATCGCGGGCAACAGCCCAGCCCGCTGTTTTAATAACTTTGGCATTAAGGCCGTAGCGCTCATAGAACCCCATAGGTTGTGCCATGATGATAGGGGTCGCACAGGTAATGGGAACAAAGCCGATGTTTAGGTCGCGTTTCTCTGGCGTGCCTAAATTTTCTAGTACGGCGGCTTTGATCTGCTCGATCGGCAGCATGCTGCCAAGAATAGCAGCTAAGGTGCCGCCGCCAACCGTGCCAAGGAACTGACGGCGCGAGAGTTCATTTTGTCCAAATGTCGAACGAACGATTGCGCTTTCAACGGCGCGACCGACCATATCTTCAGTAGACATTGGGGCATCTGGTATCGCTGCTTCAGTGTTACTGCAGGACTGGCAATGGCACCCAGCACCGTGACGTAGATCGGACTTGATATCGTATGGGTTTCCTAAGCTCTTAACAGTCATTGACTGATCTCCTCTGCATTAGTTGATGTGATATCTATAGCGACGAGCGTGCCAACTCTGAATTGCAGCTATAAGTCATTGTTTTATATGGATTTATATTTATTGACATATTGGTTAACTATTATTAAATTTAATAAATTATGAATATTCGTAAATTAGTTATTAAAAAACAGTTATCCGATGACCTTGGGTTGGGTTCGATATCGCTTGAATCGATCGCACTGCCGGCCGCTATTGTTGCGCCGCGCGATGATCTTTTTGTCGCCACGAATTTCGCTTTTAATCAGTTGTGGCAGGGGGAGGCATCATCGCTACGCCCCAGTCATTGTTTCGCCTCGCAAATACCCGAGCTCCTTGCCTTTACTGAGGCTGTGTTGTCGCAAGGCAGCGCGCAAACAATGGATCTTCGCTTAGAGTACGGGTCTGGTGACGGCGTACAGGCACTATTGCAGGGCACGCTGATCGATGACAAACGTGATCACTGTGTGTTTATTATTTTGCCGCAAGCGGTTATTGAGCAGGTGGCACGCCTGTATACAGCTGATCTTTCGGTACGTAACGCCGTTCTTGAGTGGCGTCGCTTGGAATCGATGTACAAGCAAGCTGAGTCGATGAATGAGCTGATTCTTAACTCGGCGGGTGATGGCATATTCGGCGTCGATTACGCTGGAAATACCACATTTATGAATCCTGCCGCATCAGATGTACTTGGCTGGTGTGAGGCGGATCTGTTGGGTCAAAGCATGCACCAGCTTATTCATCATCACCATGCAAACGGTGAACTCTACCCTGAAGATAGCTGCCCTATTCAACTGACCCTTAAGCATGGGCAAGCAGCGCAAGTCGATAATGAGGTTTTTTGGACTAAATCTGGGCGAGCCGTACCTGTAGAGTATCTCGTGACACCTATAACAACAGGTGATGGCGTGCAGGGTGCCGTTATTCTGTTTCGTGATATTTCGGAACGTCTAGAGACACAGCGAGCGTTGGAACAGGCGCTGCGTAAAGTTGACGTACTGAAACAGCGTCTTGAACAAGAGAACGAGTACCTGCGAAATGAAGTGCGGGCGGTGGGGAATCACTCGAAGATTATCGGGGTTTCACACGCGACACGACGAGTCGTTGAGCAGATCGAGATTGTGGCGCCGGTCGATGCTAATGTCCTGGTCACTGGGGAGAGCGGAACAGGTAAAGAGTTGGTGGCGCAGGCTATTCACGACGCAAGTTCACGTGCAGATGGGCCTCTTATCCGAGTTAACTGTGCGGCTATTCCCAAAGATCTCTTTGAGAGTGAATTTTTCGGCCATGTTAAGGGTGCGTTTTCCGGAGCCAGTTCAAATCGAGTCGGTCGCTTTGAGCTCGCCCATGGTGGCACACTGTTTCTTGATGAGGTAGGCGAGATTCCATTGGATCTGCAGGGTAAGTTACTGCGTGCGCTGCAAGAACGTAAGTTCGAGCGAGTAGGTGAGGGGGTGACGCGCGAGACCGATGTACGTATAGTAGCCGCCACTAACCGCGATCTTCGTGAAGAGGTCGCCAGAGGTGCATTCCGAGAGGATCTATTTTTTCGTTTGGATGTATTTCCTATTCACTGTGCGCCGCTGCGCGAGCGTTTGGAGGACATACCGCCACTGGCCGAACACTTTACCGAACTCGCTTGCAGCCGTTTTAACATACCGCGCCCCAAGATTAACGCTCAGATCATGCGTGAATTGCAGCACTACAGTTGGCCAGGCAATGCGCGTGAGTTGCAGAACGTTATAGAGCGTGGTTCCATATTGGCACAGGGTGGTCTGCTGCTGTTCGATGTCCCTGCGCGCTACCGCTCTGCAGCTGAGCAGGTTCAACTTAGCGCTGCCGTGCCAGCACAGGTTGAGTCATTAGCGGATATCGAGGCGCTTGAGCGCGAGCTAATTGAGCGCACGCTTGCGAATTGTGAAGGACGCGTCAGTGGACCCTTTGGAGCAGCTAAGGCTCTAGGAATGAAGCCGCAAACGCTCTATTCACGTATTCGACGTTATAGAGGTTAATGATTAATCCCGTTGGCCCAGCCTCTGACTAAAAAGCGAACGTCAGCAATGGGCAAACCCTCGCAATTTGACGTGATCAAGTTAAACGGCCGCTATGCAGGTCAGCGGGTAGCCCGCAATTGCTGTTATTTGGAGAAGGCTGAGTAAAGTGACTTTTCTAAGAGTTCGTTGTCTGCGAATGATAAGTGTCTGCTCGTGGCCATTCAAATAGCGAATAGCCACCGAAGTCTCCAGTAATGAACTGTACGCGCGACGAGAAGTCTACGGTAGTAGTGGGCGCGGGATAAGGTTGAGCGATTGCTCCCCCAGGCCGAACGCAAAGGGAGTTGATGTGTATCAACAGATAGGCAAATATTCCGAAAATCATCGCAAATTCCCCCGTTTTGATAGCGTGAGTAGCTGGAGAAATGCTCATGGCTCTTCTAAGCTTAAGTACCCTGTTTGAGAGTCTAGGTAAGCGTTTCGATCGTATTTCCGGTAAAGCGCCGGACTCTGAGTTTTTAGTTCTAATCTTTAACACTTTTCGTTTCGGAATATTTGATGCCAGTACGCCTTAACTCTCTACCCCTGCAACTGTTCATCTTAGTTCTGTTTACGGTAACTTCACTTTCTCTATTTGCTGCTGACATACCGGTTAAGTTGCGTCTGCAGTGGAAGCATCAATTCGAGTTTGCCGGTTTTTATGCGGCGAAGGAGCAGGGTTATTACGCCGATCTGGGCCTTGATGTTGAACTGTTAGAGTACGAGAACGGCCTAAGAATTGTTGATGAGGTCAGCGCGGGCGGGGTTGAGTTCGGTATCTGGGGCAGTGGGCTTATTGAGCGCGCCATGCTCGGCGATGATATTGTGCTGCTGGCCAACTATTTCAAACGCTCGCCCCTGGCGCTAGCCGTATCTCCTGAGATCTCCTTCCCTACTGAACTCGAGGGTAAGACACTAATGGTGTCGGAAAGTGACATCGCCAGTGCTAACTACTTGCAAATGTTCGAAACCTTCAACGTTGATATCAGCAAGATTAACTTTGTTGAGCCATCTTTCACTATTGATGAATTTACCGCGGGTGAGGTTGATGGCGTATCAATATTTCTAACCAACGAACCCTATCTTCTCAAGAGAGCTGGTGTTCCATATAACGTCATAGACCCAAGTAACTACGGGGTCGATCTATATGATGTAAACCTATTTACTTCAAAGGACTACGCTGAAGAGCACCCTAAGGAAGTTGAGGCGTTTATCGAGGCGAGTAATCGGGGTTGGCAATACGCTCTCGACAATCCAGAAGAGCTCGTTGATATCATTCTTGCGAAGTACAACACCCAGAACAAGAGTCGAGAGCACCTGATCTATGAGGCCCAACAGACTGTCAGAATGGTGCAAGCGAAAAGCTATCCGATCGGCAGTATTGATGAGGAGCAGGTAAACCGGATTGGCAATCTGTTCACAGAGGTGGGGCTGGTCGATCGGCGACTGGCAGAGTCGTTTATATTTCGGGTGGTAGAGCCTGAGATTGCTCTGACCCCTTCAGAACAAGCTTTCTTAGATACAAAGCCGGTCGTAACTGTGGCTATGATGCCGGACTTTACCCCCTTTAGTTACATTTCACAGGGAGAGGCTAAGGGGTTCGAGCATGATCTCTTGGCGCTGCTGAGTAAGAAAACCGGGATCATATTCAAGCCGCTCTACGGTATCTGGAATGAAGGTTTGAGCGCCTTTAAAGCGCGTGAAGCGGATATGATTGCCAGCATATCCTATCGAGAGGAACGAACAGCTTTTACCCGTTTTACAGATCCGTATTATGAAATACCGATCATGATCTATGTGCGGGAGGATTTTGGCAGTTATCAGGGTTTAAACAGCCTAACTGGCAAGCGAGTGGGGATTCTAAAAGATGTTTTTTACGCTCAAGAGTTAGAGAAGATCGGTGACATGAAGCTGGTTATTTACGAGACCTACGACCAGCTAACCAAGGCCTTGGTATATGGTCGTATCGATGCGCTTATGCAGAACCAGACCAATATCGATGCCCTAATTCGCGATAATGCATACACCAACTTAAGGCTCGCTGGCGAGCTGCAATTACCTAATATCCAGCGTGAAGACCTTCGCTTCGGTGTACGGTCAGATTGGCCTGAGCTCCACGCTATGGTGCAGAAGGGTCTGCAATTGATGACAGAAGAGGAGCGCTTAACCCTGTCCGACCGCTGGTTGGGGATCAAAGCTAAAGATGACAGTGTTAAGGTCAGCTTTACCTCTACAGAGCGCGATTATTTAGCGCAAAAAGGGGCATTCAATCTGTGTGTTGATCCGGCCTGGTTACCCTTAGAGGGTATAGACGAGACTGGCCAGCATGTCGGAATCAGTGCCGATATATTGCAGGAGCTGAGCCGTAACACCGGTATTGCTCTCAATTTGGTGCAGACTAACTCTTGGCAACAGACGCTGGATTTTGCAAAGACGCGCAGGTGTGATCTCATCTCCCTTGCAATGCGCACGCCCAGTCGGGAGACTTACCTCGATTTCACTCTGCCCTATGTCTCTTACCCCTTTGTGATTGCGACGCGTGACCAAAACCAATTTATTGATGACCTAAGTATTGTGAATGGCAAGAAATTGGCGATGTTACGTGGTTATTCATCCATAGAACTGATTGCTGCGAACTACCCAGAGATCGAAATTATCGAAGTAGACTCTCTTGCAGAGGGGGTTGCAAAGGTGCGTCAGGAGGAGGTGTATGGATACGTCGATGCACTGCCGCCTCTTGCAAGTGCGATCCAAAAAGAGGGTATGACCGATATGTACATAGCAGGCAAACTCGATGAGGAGTTCGCTCTAAGTATCGCGGTTCGCAATGATGAGCCTCTGATTTTGAGCATCATGCAAAAGGCCTTGGCAACGGTTTCAGCTGAAAGTATTCAGCGAATCAACAATCGATGGCTGGCGGTGCGTTTTGAGAGCCGCATAGACTACACACTGCTCTATCAGGTTATTGCCGGTTTTATGGTGATCGGGCTTTTGGTCCTGTGGCGGCAGCGCGAGATACAGCGCACCAAGAAGATTATCGAGGAGAAAAATCTTCTGCTTGAAGAGTTAGCCATGACCGATATGCTTACTGGGCTTTATAACCGCCATAAAATGGATCAGGCATTGACCCAGCAGAAGGCTTTAGCCAACCGTTACAACACGAACTTTGCTGTGATGATTCTCGACATTGACCACTTTAAGCGGATCAATGACACCTACGGCCACAATGTGGGCGATACAAGCCTGAAAGCATTTGCGCAAATTCTGCGCGAGCAGACACGTGAGAGCGATTTGGTAGGTCGCTGGGGTGGAGAGGAGTTCTTAATCCTCATTCCTGAAGCAGACAAAGTGTCACTCGAACAGATGGCTGAAAACCTACGCGCAAATGTCGAACGCTACCCGTTTGACGTTGTCGGTCAGCTTACTACCAGTGTGGGTGTTGCTGTTTATCATCCTGGTGAGTCAATCAGAGAGCTTGTTTCACGGGCGGATAATGCGTTGTACCGAGCTAAAAATTCTGATCGTAACTGTGTAGTGTTTGATACTCTAAGCGCAGTTGAGTAATTCAATCCAGAGACGGTTTGTATGAGCGATTCACTCCCCGGTTTTAAACTCCAGTTTGCCAGTGATAACACTGCCGGCGTTTGCCCAGAAGCACTTGAAGCTTTTAATACTGCGAACGCGGGTTTTGCTAGCCCCTATGGTAATGATGAGTCTACAGCTCAAGTATGCGATCTACTGCGTGAGGTGTTTGAACGTGAGGAGCTAGAGGTCTTTTTTGCCTTTAATGGCACCGCGGCGAACTCTCTGGCTTTGGCCTCAATGTGTCAGCCTTACCAGTCTGTTATCTGTACAGACGCAGCCCACGTAGAGACAGATGAGTGCGGTGCGCCGGAGTTCTTTTCCAATGGATCTAAGTTGCTGACAGCCCCCCATCATCAAGGGAAGCTAACCGCTGCTTCGGTTGATGCATTGGTAAAACGGCGCACCGATATTCACTATCCGCGGCCGAAAGCGGTCACGATAACCCAGTCTACTGAGATTGGTACGCTCTATCACAAAGGGGAAATTGCGGGTATCTCACAGGTGTGCAGAGCGAATGGTTTAAACCTGCATATGGATGGTGCGCGCTTCGCCAACGCCGTAGCAAGCCTCAAATGTTCACCGGCCGATATTACCTGGCGCTCGGGTGTAGATGTGCTCTGTTTCGGTGGTACAAAGATGGGCTTACCGGTAGGCGAGGCGATCCTCTTTTTTAATCGCGATCAGGCTGAAGATTTTGCCTATCGGTGTAAGCAGGCGGGGCAGTTAGCATCGAAGATGCGCTACCTTAGCTCGCCCTGGTTGGCGATGCTGCAGCAAGATAACTGGCTTAAGCATGCGGGCCATGCTAACCGGATGGCGCATCTGCTGCACGATCGCATAGCCGATCTGCCAGGCGCCGAGATGCTCTACCCCACTGAGGCAAATGCGGTTTTGGTCAACTTGCCCGACGCCGCTGTGCATGCAATGCATGAACGTGGTTGGACTTTCTACACATTTATCGGCGGCAGTGCTCGTTTCATGTGCTCTTGGGCAACAACAGAAGCCGCTATTGATGCCCTGGTTGCGGATTTGGCGTCTGTGCTCCAGCGTCAAGCCTAAACGTACAGACGCGACTTTTTCTCAAGCGCTGCTACGCCACAAACACCGTTGTTGCTAGCTACACCCCTAGTAACAACAGCGTCGGCGGCTACCTCTCAGATTATGTTTAATACCCAATGATAGGTAACGCCGCCTATGCACGACCCAGGAATTTATCGATACCAGCAGTTGTGCTTGGCTCCATCATATTCTCAGCCATCACTTCTGCTGCGTAGTCGTAGGCTTGCGCCAAGT
>JABXHP010000362.1 GCA_013373575.1 Oceanospirillaceae bacterium
CGCGTGGCGAGCTTACCGATGGTTGTTGTCTTACCAGCTCCGGTAGGACCAACGAGCGCAATCATTCCACCGCGATTAACAATATCCTCACCGAAAACGGGGAGTGACTCAGCGAGTCGACCAAGAGAGTTGCGCCATGCCCGATCAACCGGCAGGCTTGCCTCCAAACCCGCCACTAACCCTTGAGCCAATGACTCGCCAAGACCCAACTTAACCAGACGCCCAAAGATCTGGCGCTGAATCTTTGAAGAGCCGGCCGATGCCGAACTCGCTGCCCGCATATCTGAAGGGGCGGAAGATGCCACTGCAGGGGCCAACTGCTGCACCTGCAACTGCTGTGTAAGCATCTCTCTTAGCTGATCAATCTCTGCCTGCAGCCCAGCAAGGGCACTATCTTGAGGATCTGGGTTTGATGCGGCGGGCTCACCACGCAGAAGGCGGTCCAACTCATTAGAGTTGTCGCGTACCTGTCGATTCGCCGTATTGGCGAAACCAGGCTCTTCGGCTTGTAAACGCGCCTCGCCTATACGAGCACGGGCCCGTGCAATCTCCTCGTCTAGCGCGCGTCTCGACTCACCCTTGGCACTCGTCAGCAGCGCAATTTGTTCCGCTCGTCTCAACTCACGCTCTTGTGTGAGCTGACTCTGAGCATTTTCGTACTCTGATTCCGGTGAAGCAACGACTTCCACACCGCCTGATACACGCTTATTCGACAGAATAACCGCATCCGGGCCGATCTCTTCACGCACCCGCCGCATCGCGGTTTTCATATCAGGTGCAAATATACGCTTCACTTTCATCACTAAACCTTATCGGCTAGGGGACTAAAATTCTTTGACATTGAACTACCCGCCGACCGTTGCCACAATCGTAACCCGGCGATTCTCGGGTATCTCTTGGTAGGAGAGCACGTGAATCTGATGCTCACCATACCGCACAAACTTTGCCATCAACGGTCGCACCGGTGCAGACACCAGTAGAATAGAGGGCTGACCTGCCATCTCTTGACGCTGCGCTGATTCGGCCAGCGAGCTCTGCAGGCGCTCCGCCATACCCGGCTCAAGCACTAACCCATCCTCACCCGGCTGACGCTGCTGAACAGAGCTGAGCAGCAACTGTTCCAACTGTGGATCTAGCGTAATAACGGGCAACTCAGCCGCCGAACCATTGATACTCTGCACAATCAAACGCGCCAAGGAGACACGCACCGCAGCGGTTAGACTCATGGGATCCTGCACTCGATTGATCGCATCAGCAAGCGACTCGAGAATAGTACGAAAATCCTTCAGAGGCACCTGTTCGAGCAAGAGGTTCTGCAGTACCTTTAGTAGCACGCTGATCGTCAGGCGTTTTGGCACCAACTCTTCAACCAGCTTCGGCGACTTCTCTGCCTGCTTATCCAAGAGCTGCTGAACCTCCTCATGCCCGAGTAGCTCAGAAGCGTGTGATTGCAACACTTTATTGACATGCGTTGCTACAACGGTACTAGCATCCACAACGGTATAGCCAAGCGTTTGTGCTCTCTCTTTCTGCCCTTTCTCTACCCAAACCGCATCCAAGCCAAAAGCGGGATCCTTTACATTGATCCCTTTAACTTCACCAAATACCTGTCCAGGGTTTATCGCCAGCTCTCTATCAGGGTAGATCTCAGCCTCACCTACTACCACACCCATCAGGGTTATGCGGTAAGCCCCCGGCGCCAGATCTAGGTTATCGCGAATATGGACAGAAGGGATCAAGAAACCCAAGTCTTGAGACATCTTTTTGCGCACCCCTTTGATACGACTCAGCAACTGCCCGCCCTGCATCTTATCCACCAGTGGAATCAGGCGATAACCTACTTCAAGGCCAATCATATCCACCGGCAAGACATCATCCCAACCCAGCTCTTTTTGATCTTCAGGAGAGGCCGGTGGTGGCCCCTGCTCAGCAACCTCCTGCTCTGCTTGTTCCTGCTCAACTTCAGCTTGACGCCGACGCGCCTGTCGCTGCTGAATCCACCACCCCAGGTAACCCGCACCTGCAGCAAGTGACAGAAACGCAAAGTGAGGCATACCCGGCACGATACCCATGAGGCCGATAATCGCGGCAGATACATAGAGCGCACGTGGCGATGCGAACATCTGCCTAAACACCTGCTGTCCCATCTCTTCAGAGGAGTTGGCACGCGTCACCATGACCGCCGCCGCTGTAGAGAGCAACAGCGATGGGATCTGTGCAACTAGGCCGTCACCGATTGTCAGAAGCGCGTAGTAACGTACCGCGGTAGCGAAATCGAGATCATGCTGCAGCATCCCAATACCCAGACCACCGAGCAGGTTAATCACAAGGATCAAAATACCCGCCACGGCATCTCCACGAACGAACTTCGAGGCACCATCCATCGCACCATAGAAGTCAGCCTCTTGGGTTACCTCTCTACGACGATCCCTCGCCTCATCCTGATCGATAAGCCCGGCGTTGAGATCAGCATCAATCGCCATCTGTTTACCTGGCATCGCATCAAGCGTAAAGCGGGCGCTTACTTCGGAGATTCGACCCGCACCCTTAGTAACCACCACAAAGTTAATGATTACCAAAATCAAAAAGACGATGACACCGACGACATAGTTACCGCCAACGACGACCTCACCAAAGGATTGAATCACTTTACCAGCGGCATCACCGCCTTCGTGACCATAAAGCAGTACCACGCGAGTAGATGCAACGTTGAGAGCCAGTCGCAAGAGCGTTGCGCCCAAAAGAATGGTCGGAAAAACGGCAAAATCCAGAGGGCGGAGTGCGTAGATACCGACCAGTAGCACCACAATTGAGAGTGCGATATTGAAAGTAAAGAAGACGTCCAGCAGGAAGGGTGGCATGGGTAGAGTAACCATCGCCAACACGACAAGCAGCAGCAGAGGAATACCGAGATTCCCCTGCGACAAGGTGCGAAAGTTATCTATTACATCAGCTCTGGCCAAGAGCGCCCCCTAAAACGTCAATTATCTGACACTCAAAGCGCTATATAAAAAGAATTCCGTAGCTGAAGAGGGCCAGACACTGTTAAAAGTAGCAGAAATTTGACACTTTAAACAGCAATACCTTTGTTCAGCAAAATTCTAGCCAACAGATAGGAGCGCTCGCTTGGAACGTCAAGAAAATAACTATTGCGTCTCGTCTATCCGCAACTCATCGGGAATTTCAATCTCGTCAGGTGTGGGCGCTTTCGGCTCATCACCGCTAGGCTTCTCATTGTAGACACGCAATTGATAGACATAAGCAAGTACTTGAGCCACCGATTTGTACAGCCCAACAGGAACCTCCTCGCCGATTTCCGAGTTATAGTAGAGCGCACGGGCGAGAGCAGGCGACTCAAGTATTGGCACCTCATAAGCCTCGGCTATCTCGCGTATTTTCAGTGCGATAAAGTCTGAGCCTTTAGCGAGGATAAGCGGAGCGCCTCCGTCAGCCTCACTATATTTCAGCGCCACCGCATAGTGCGTCGGGTTGGTAATTACCACATCGGCCTCGGGCACATCCTGCATCATACGACGCTGTGAGATTTCACGTTGTAACTGACGAATACGACCACGCACCTCAGGCCGACCCTCGGTGTTTTTCATCTCATCGCGCACTTCCTGCAGAGTCATCTTCATCTTTTCGGTATAGGAGTACATCTGAAAAGGGACATCAATAAGCGCAATAAAAATCATCGAGGCGCTAATCACAAGGAAAGACCAAACAACAATCCTTAAGGCTTCAGCAATTCCAGGCCCTATTGGAAGTACAACAAGAGATGCGATATCTGGCTGATCGAAAAGCAGCACAAATACAGCAGTGGTACCCACCAGAAGAAACTTGGCGATTGCCTTAAACAGCTCAACCAGTGCATTCTTAGAGAACATCCGCCCAATACCAGAGATCGGGTTCAGTCGGCTTCCTTTTGGCTGCAGGGCCTGACCGCTAAAATTCCACCCTCCCAGAGCGACAGGACTGAGCACTGCAGCTAGAAATACCATAAGAAAGAAACCAAAGAGACTGAAGAAACTGTCCGCCATTGCCGCAACCAGATGCTCGATCATTTTGGCGGCATCATCCACATCAGCACGGTCCAGAATCAAGTTATCTCGCATCATCTGAGCAATAGCCTGGGCAACCTGAGCACCAAAAATAAGCGCAGCGATACCGGCAGCCAGCAACAGCACTGTCGACGACAGCTCTTTTGAACGAGGGATATCACCTTTCTCACGCGCCTCACGCAGGCGCTTGGGGGTGGGGTCTTCAGTTTTATCTTGCCCAGTCTCTTCAGCCATACACTAAGCCTTTAGATAAGAGCTAATCAGATCAAGCACATAATGCGCAAACGCATCATACTGCCCCACGAAGCCAGAGAGACTTAGATAGACAATTAAGATGCCAAATAGCATCGTAAACGGAAAGCCGATGGCGAAAATATTCAGCTGCGGTGCCGCTTTCGTCATGATACCGAATGCGAAGTTCACTACCAACAGCGCGGTGACCGCAGGGAGCGCAATCAGCGTACCCGCTGCCATCATCCATCC
>JABXHP010000269.1 GCA_013373575.1 Oceanospirillaceae bacterium
GAACAGGGGCTCCGGCAACATTTGGACTAAACCCACAACTCCATGCAATAGTAGCCCGCCAAGAGAATGTAAAGCAAGCCTTCCACATCCCGGCGCTGGAATCGCACTTGGAACAACGCGAACCATAGCAACATTCCACCAACCAGAACACCGATGCGGACAATCCACTCCCCGGGGCGTTCGAGACCTGACACGAAGCCGCCGAGAACAATCAGTAGAGGGAAAAGACCGATTAGCGTCAAATAGGGCGGCTTAACCCATACCCCCGTCTGAATCAACGATACCAGTCCTACCCCAATCAGACAGACCACAGGAATCCAGATCACCGCATTAAACGGCAGCCCTAACCCCTCACCACCCAAGTTGTCTTGATAATAGAAAGGCGCAATCAAGAATAGAATTGTAAAAACCACATAGGTAATACGGTGACGAGCTTGCAGGTGTGGCGACGCGTCCAATAGCGGCATGAGCAACAAATCCTTTGAAAGTTTGGTTGCAGTTTAGTCGATATGTTAGACCTTACTCATCTACACTTTGACTTCTCGAAGTGTGCCATTGAAAAACAGGTAATTATTCGCGACTCAAAAGGTCTCCCATCCGGGAGTCTGGTACGCTCCTGTATAGCGTTGTGGTCCGCGATACTTCCATTTAACACACAACAATTTATACGGAGGCTGGATGACGGACTGGTTCTGGTTCCGGATTGGCATTTGCTTCGGCCTTATCTCACGACAGGCCGGTGATAGCGGCGACTCGCCGGCAAAGTTATGCGTGTCTGCCCGCAGGAAAACCCAAAACGTTCGCTGCTCTAGGGGATTCAAGCAGGTCGCTAGCCAAACTATCGGGCACATACCCTTCCACTAGATCCGCTAACAAAGCTCTGGCAGCCTGCGCGTCATGAGCTTGAATCAACTCACTGAGTGTGGTCGAGAATTTTGTCAGGTCTTGATGCGGTAAACAGTTTTCCTGAGCTTTCAAGATAAGCGGATGCTCGCTACCTGTCACATTTTCGCCGATCAACAACTCTTCATACAACTTCTCCCCTGGTCTCAAACCCGAGTAAGCAATTTCAATATCGCCATGCGGGTTCTCTTCTGACTTGACCGACAACCCCTTAAGCTCGATCAGATTCCTCGCTAAATCCACTATCCGTACCGGTTTCCCCATATCCAGAACAAAGACTTCACCTCCCAATGCCATGGCGCCTGCCTGCACTACAAGCGATGCAGCTTCCGGTATTGTCATGAAGTAGCGCGTAACGTCGGGGTGGGTCACAGTCACCGGCCCACCTCTTTTTACCTGCTCCTCAAAGATCGGAACCACGGAGCCTGACGAACCCAACACATTACCGAAACGAACATTACACATAACCGTATCAGTGCACCGTTTCGACAGGTCTTGAACAAACATCTCCGCTAGACGCTTCGTAGCGCCCATGACATTCGTTGGACGTACGGCCTTATCGGTTGAGATAAGAACAAACCGCTTCACACCGGCAGATACCGAAGCCTCAGCAGCGATCTTGGTACCAAAGCTATTCGTCAAAATACCTTGAAGCACATTCTGCTCAACGATCGGCACATGCTTGTAGGCGGCGGCATGAAAAACAGTATCTACTTCGTATTTTTTCATAGCCCTCTCCAAGCGCTCTCGGTCTAAAACGCTTCCGATGAGAGAGACAATTTTCGTATCACTTCCAAGAAACTTTTGCCGCAGAGTGCTATCGATATTGAACAACGCGAACTCTGACACATCATATATGACCAATGTTTTGGCACCCTGCTCGATAGCAATATGCGCAATTTCGCTACCGATAGATCCCCCTCCACCGGTAACGAGCACACTCCGCCGATGTAACGTTCCGGACATTAACCGGGGTATCGCAGGAACTACATCGCGCCCTAAAAGGTCCTCAATTGAAACGTCTCTGACCGAATCAACCGCCGCACCGGACACAAGCTCCGGTGCCGAAGGTGTTTTGCTTATTGGAACACCAAAAACTTGCAGCCGACCCAAAACATCTCGAAGCTGCTTCGCATCTATAGATGGCATAGCAATGACAATCCTAGAGGCACGATGCTCCTCTATTAATCGACCAATTGAGACCGCAGAACTAACTTTCAATTGCCCGATATATCGCCCGACCAATCTTTTATCGTCATCGACAATAGCAACAGGCCAATATTCACTGCCATTTTGAAGCATAAGAGCCAACTGCGCCCCAGCACTCCCAGCACCGAAAATAATAATGCGTTCACGATGCCTGTCCTTAGTGATTACCCAGTAGTAGTAACTTCGAATGAGAAGCCGAGTTCCACCGAGATACAACCAAGCGGCCATACCAAAGATTATAGGAACAGACCTCGGGAAGGGCTCAATATGAAACACCTGTGCAAGCGCGTAGAGGGTAAGCACAATCAACACTACACCAATTGCAACGGCACGAAGAACACGAACCCCCATGTAGCGCAGGACAGCTCGGTAGAGGCCTAAACGGTAGAAAATAGCCACCCCAAGGACAGGTACAATAAGGAATAACTCAGTTGCGGCTTTTAAATAGAGTTCCGGATACCACTCGGACAAGCGCAAACTGAAAGCGGAGTACAAAGCTGCCGATAAAGCAAACATATCCGCAATTAGAAGAAACAGCCGGCGAGACTCAGAGGTCGTACCTTTCAGGAGTGTGTCAAAAACATGCATTATGCGAATTCCCTACTCTTCTCTGATCCGGTCGCCAGATCCTTTACCACCTATAGTATCAAATATAAGACGTAAGTAAGTATGAACTGAAAACTTCTCCAACATTTCCGCATCCGTTTGTGCGAGCAGCTCGGGCGTAGACATATCAATCCGCCTAACCTGTGCCAGACCCGTGATACCCGGCCGAACACTATAAACGCCAAAACGCTCACGCGCTTCAATTAACTCCAACTGTGACGGCAAATTTGGACGCGGACCAACCAAACTCATATGTCCCATCAATACATTAAAAAGTTGTGGTAACTCATCTAACTTAGTTCGGCGCAGAAATGAACCAAATTTAGTCACCGACTTTGCACTTACTAAGTGGGTTGGCATGGACTCCGTCTGAGGGCGCATTGTCCTAAACTTAACTAGGAAGAATTGCTTCTGATTTCGACCCACTCGCTGTTGCACAAATATAGGCGAACCCGTATCCAATAATCCGGCGATGTAGAGCACTAGCAGAGCCGGAAAGAGAAAAAAAAGCCCAATCAAAGAAAATAGAATGTCGAGTAATCGTATGATGGCTGGGTTCATATGCTGCTTCGTATAGCCTCAGCTGTATTAAAGGGTGGAGTCCATCCTAATACTTTCTTTGCCCTTTCAGATGAGATTTGAAGTGGATAAGTCAAACGTGCCACGTCCTCCTCCCGACCCAAGACCCTCGCTATGATAGAGATTAGAGCTGGGGGTACACTTATCAAACAAGCCCGCCGAGAGTTAGACGCACGCATCATAGCCACAAGTTCAGCTATGGAGAGATCATGACCGTCCGAAACGTAAAAAACCTCATTGATGCTAGACTTAAATGAGATGCAGGCTTCGATAAAGTTAACCAGATTACCAATATAGATCATAGAGCGCGGACTGCGTAGCGACCCTATTGGCAAGGGCATCCTGAGAGAAGCTAGACGAGCCAAAGCACTAAAATTCCCTTGCACACCAGCCCCGTAGACCAACGGAGGCCTGACAATTATGAGATCGATCGCAGACGACCTAGTCGCCTCCAGAACAAGCTCCGCTTTGTACTTCGAAGAACCATAAGGCGACTTAGGCTGACATGGATCCGCCTCACTGAGTACTTGACCGGCAGAGGTGTACTCCGTACATGCCTTAACAGAACTGAGATAGATGAATCGCTTAACGCCTGCGTCTTGCGCCGCAGTAAATACGGCTCGAGTGAGTTTGATGTTTACGTCCTCGAACGTTTGATCGGACTCCCTGCTCTCTACAGATATACCTGCGAGGTGAACAACGACATCAACGCCTTTTAGCGTTTGTACCCAGCTATACTCCTCCCAAGGCTCATTTATCACGAGGGTTTCGACGCCGGAATGAGGAACTTGATGTCTTGAAACGGCAATGACCGTCAACTCCTCATTACAATAAAGCGCTTCTATTAAATTGGAGCCTATAAAACCTGTTGCCCCAGTTACGAGTACCTTCAATCAACCCGCCCTAAACTTGTAAAACGCTGAAAAACTGGTTACACGCCTACTACGACAAGCTTATGCAGAACATCATCCCGCACATATTACGTAGGCGTAAATTAACTCACTGCGACAAAATTTTCGTTAAAGCTTACAGTGTAGACAACCTCTGAAACGATAGATTCAACACGGCTGATTCACCTATGCCACGTCTCGAAAGCTCCGGATTTAATGTGTATTATTGTTCTATAATTAAGGTCAACTATTTTAAACCTCACTTCACCTAATGAAACATTCAACACCCAAGTACACTAACTTAGCATCCAACTCAGAGTCTCTCTAAGCTCTAATGGATTCCAGTCCGCTATGACAGCTCGAAGCTTAGAAATATCTCCACTAAGAGTTTTCACTTCATTAGCTCTAACAAACGCGGGATTTACAGATATTTGTATTGCGTGGCCGGTAAGTTCAGTGCATAAATCAATAACTTCACGAAGTGAGTAGGTCGTACCTGAAGCGATATTATATGTTTGACCGGCAACTCCTGAACCTATTAAACCACAATACGCCCGAACAACAGAACGAACGTCATTAAAATCCCTCCATACATCAACATTGCCAAGTTCAATGTTTGGTGCCCTCTGCCTGAAATGCTTGACTATTTTAGGTATCAAGAATTTTTGATCTTGACCGACCCCTGTGTAGTTAAAAGGTCGAGCAATTACAATTGGCAAGCGGTCAATATAGGTTTTGGCCAAAAACTCCATGGCCAACTTACTTACTGCATAGTCATTGGCAGGTGCAACAGGCGATAACTCAGTGAGCAGCCCCTCATTCTGGTTGCCATAAACATTAGCACTGCTAGCTACCAGCACCTTAGAAGGCTGGTAAGTACTTTGAGATAGGGCTTCAAGGAGATTTCGAGTACCGATTAGGTTTACCTTATATAATGCTTCGGCGTCACCATGCGCAACAAACGCAAGAGCAGCCAAATGAACAACCACATCAGGTCTGACCTCTTCAATTACACTTGCTAAGCTTAGAATATCACTTAGATCGGCCTGATAGTAATTGCTCGACTCTATGGTCTGAGATCCGGTACCGAACACCTCATAACCAGCGGAACAAAGTTCCGCTGACATATAACGTCCTGTAAAACCGAGGGCGCCAGTAATAAGAGCTCTCTTGCCGATCAAAACGAAAATCCAATTTCATTTCTGCGAAGATCCGCTTCTACCATCATCTGGCATAGCTCCTCTAGACTGGTTTTCGGCTCCCAACCTAATACTTCTTTAGCTTTAGTAGGATCACCAATTAAAAGATCTACTTCAGCAGGACGGTAGAATTTAGGATTAACCTGAACAAGCAACTTTCCTGTGTTAAGGTCGTAGGCCTTTTCTTGCTCCCCCTCTCCTTTCCATTCGATCGCGATATCGGCGGCCTTGAAAGCAAGTGTTACAAAATCCCTTACGGTCTCGGTACGGTTTGTTGCCAAGACGAATGTGTCAGGCTCATCAGCTTGAAGCATGCGCCACATGCCCTCGACATAATCCTTCGCGAAACCCCAATCTCGTTTAGCATCCATATTGCCCAACTCGAGCACGTCTTGTTTACCTAACTTAATTTTTGCGACTGAGTCCGTAATCTTCCTTGTCACAAATTCCTGCCCACGTAGCGGAGATTCGTGGTTAAAAAGAATACCACTCGAGCCGAAAATTCCGTATGACTCACGATAGTTAATGGTCATCCAATGGGCATATAGCTTGGCCACACCATAAGGACTACGCGGGTAAAATGGCGTATCTTCCTTCTGCGGGATAGCCTGCACCTTGCCGAACATCTCAGAAGTAGAAGCTTGGTAAAAACGAATCGAAGGATTAACAATACGAATCGCTTCTAATAGGTTAACCGGGCCAATGCCAGTGATGTCAGCTGTAGTCAACGGCTGATCAAAGGATACGCCTACAAAGCTTTGTGCCGCCAAATTGTAAACTTCCGTAGCACCAGTGGTTTGCAGAAGGCGTATACTAGAGGATAGATCGGTCAGGTCATACTCAACCAAGTGAAGGTTCGGGTGCTTAGCAATACCCAACTCTTCAATACGCCAGAAGTTAACTGACGCAGTACGGCGGTAGGTGCCGTATACGGTATATCCTTTACTCAACAGCAATTCTACCAAATATGCTCCATCTTGGCCGGTAATCCCCGTGATAAGCGCTTTAGTCATTAAATTATTCCTTAAAATTTCCATTCATTTTTTTTTAAATCGCCGACATATTGCTTAAGTGAGCAGTGGCACGACCAACCAAGAGCCCGTGTTTTATCCGTTATAACATCAGCCGTCAGTCTATTCCCTTTTCTTTCAGGCAACATCTCCACGTCCCCACCAAATAAATCAGCAACTTCTAGCACTGAGAATGCTTCATCACTACCTATACCGAACTCATCTCCATATCCATTCTCACCGACTAGTAACAATCCATTAATTATGTCGCTCACATGAGTAAAATTACGTTTTTGAACGCCGGGAGATACAACCGTTAAAGGTTGTCTCTGGCGCATTTTCTCCGCAAATAAAGCGATGAGAGTGGCATATTTACCTGAAGATATTTCTCGTTCACCGTATACATTATAGAAGTATGTGATAGCGTAGGGAACGTTGAACCAGTTACCATAGTTTATAACCAATTCCGTGTTGCTAGCCTTGGTCCAGGCGTAAGGACTTGCGCTACGCCCCATACCGCCGTCACCAAATTTAGTGCTACTGCCAGCATAGAGAATTTTACAACCGGCTTTGCGTACAAACTCTAACACGGCAAAAATTCCGTCCTTGTTGTAGCGCCATACGGTTTCAATATCGTCAAAGCTTTGCTCTACTCGTGAGTATTCTCCAAGATGATAAACCATATCTGGTGTAAATTTAACAAGCTTAGCAATATCAACTGTATTGCCTTTAATGTATGTCACATTCGGCACGTGATTGGATTCAGAGCCAGTAAAATAGTTATCAAGCGAAGTAACTTGATTATTCGGGTCTTGCGCGAGGCGTTCGCACAAGTGACTGCCAACAAAGCCAGCGCCTCCGGTAACTAGGATCTTTTTTTGAGTCATGCTTAATCTTTTCCAAAAAGGTCACGGGTATAAACTTTATCTGCAACGCTTTGCAACTCTTCACTCATGCGGTTAGCAATAATAACATCGACTTCATTAGCGAATTGAGAAAAATCTTGAATTACAGTTAACTCGTGGAATTCATCTTGAAGCAATTCAGGCTCATAGATACACAATTCAACCCCCTGCCCCTGTAGACGATACATCACCCCTTGTATGGCCGAGGCGCGGAAATTATCAGAACCGGTTTTCATTATTAAGCGATACACCCCGACTTTCTTAGGTTTACTCGCCATAATTTGACGAGCAATAAAATCCATACGAGTCTCATTTGCTTGCACAATAGCTTGAATCAGGTTTTGAGGTGTTTGATCGAAATTTACCAAAAGCTGCTTACTATCTTTTGGCAGACAGTAGCCACCGTATCCAAAGCTAGGATTGTTATAGTGGTTACCAATCCGAGGATCTAAACCGACTCCTTCGATGATTTGACGCGAATTCAAGTTGTGGGTCTCACAATAGCTATCTAACTCGTTAAAATAAGAAACGCGCATCGCTAAATAAGTGTTCGCGAAAAGTTTGATCGCTTCGGCCTCGGTAGCATCAGTGTAAAGAATCGGGATATCTTTTCTAACCGCTCCCTCTACCAAAAGACCAGCAAAGGTTTCCGCACGTTCGGATTGTTCGCCAACAACGATGCGTGAAGGATGAAGATTGTCATACAACGCCAAGCCTTCTCGCAAGAACTCAGGTGAAAACAGTATATTGTCGATACCAAACTTTTCTTTGACACGTTGAATATAACCAACAGGAATCGTGGATTTAATAACAATCGTAGTATTCGCATTAATCGCTAAAACATCAGCCACTACCGATTCTATCGACTTGGTATCGAAATAGTGGGTTTCCGGGTCGTAGTCAGTGGGGGTGGCAATGATGACATAGTCAGCGCCCTCATACGCGTCTTTCTTATCTAGTGTGGCGCGTAAGTTCAAATGTTTGTGAGAGAGGTAACTCTGAAGATCCTTATCTTCAATCGGCGACTCATTACGGTTGATCATGTCAACTTTCTCGGGAATGATGTCTATAGCGACAACCTCATGATTTTGGGCTAGCAACACTCCGTTCGAAAGACCAACGTAACCTGTTCCAGCAATAGCAATTTTCACCTTTTATACACTCCCCTTAAATTGATTATTGCCGGCTCCAAACCGACGTCATGCCCCCAAAATACACCCTCTTGAACTAATGAAATTTCAACAGCCACTGTATTATGAAATTCAGAAACATTAATGGGTATTTGCATTTTCAGTTCACCTTGGGCGGGGATATCAAAGGGCAGGCTCTTCCTATTATTCCAACCACTCAAGGGCTTGCCCGACGATTCAATAAAACGCCATGAAATCCGTATCGGTTTACCCAACGACGAACCCGAGGCAAAAGCCTGATCCGAAGAATTCTGAATGTTGATCCGAATCATCGTCTGATCGGTGTCGTTTGGTCTAGTGAAGACCTCACCACCCCAAAGTTTAAGATGCTTAAATTCATCCACGGAATATACACGATCTGAAACTGTGATATTCGGCCACGATTTCAGCCAAGCGGAATCACAATTCGTAAAGCCAAGAGGAACGATGCGAGACATCAAGTCTCGATAAACAGCAATATTATCTGATTGATTCGAAAACTTAAGATATGAGAGAACGCGCTTGGGAATTTGCGCACAATCAGAACCATATTCATAATCGTATTCGGGTGGCAACAGACCTGAGTACCCATTAAGAGTCTCTTTGTTGAGCTTCATTGAAACCCACATCGCATCAAGCTCGTCGGCATAAGGTGGGCCAGACCGTTGCGCAAAAAACAAAATTGAATTATCGGGCAGTTCTTTTGGCACAATGGCATCTAGCGTTGAAAACCTTTGCCTCCAAGAGTCCTTCGTACTAGTCCCCATAGTGGTCATAGCAGCCTCAACAATTAGCATCGGCAAAACAAAAATTAGGATAGACTTTGTGGCCCATGAGTAGCGATTTCTGAAATAATCTAAACCAATGACAGCCAAATAGGCTACTGGAAACAAGAATGCTTGATCAAGACGCGTCATGACCCTGATCGAAGAGGCAAGCGGTAGTTTATGTAGTAAATACCAAAGACTATAACCACCTACATTAAGCGTTAAAACAATGGCGACAGCAAGCATACCAGTCATCAGTGTAAAGGTAGCACCGTTTCTCGACCGACTACCAATAATAAATCCCATCAACGCAAGGAAGAAAGGGATAGCACCAATAAACATCTGGTGCTCATGGCGCATCGCTATACTAGAGAAAACTCCTGCAGTCGAGTTTGACCAAAAAAACGATGCATCCGCAAGAAAATAACTTTGCGGGCGCGGAAGCATAGTTGCAATTTCGTTCCAAGACCTTTTTGCGCCATATAAGTGAGAAACTTGAAGGTATGGATAAAAAAGCAATAGTAATAACGCAAGCAAAAAAGCCAGTATGCTAATAAAAATAATTTTTTCATTTTTTGACTGAGAATGCCAGCTTAGAAAAAAATCATTACTGACACTCCTGATCGATTGATGATCCTTAAAACGCGCATAACCCAAATAAGTCAGAGTCATCGTAGCCAACAGTAACAGCGTAAAGAAGCCAATATATACGCCTGCATAAAATTGCCACACAAGCCATGCGCCGGCGATAAGAAAATATCGGAATGTCTTAGTATTAAGGAATTCCGCGAAAAATACTATGGCCAGCGGTAACCCAAAACGATAGTGAAGTTGTGCGTGGCCTGCATGCGCAGTAGTGGGTAGAGCGAAAGCAAAAATTAATGCACCAACTACTGCGGCAACAACGCTGCCATTAAGCCGGCGCAAGGCATAATAAGCGGCCAAAAAGTTGAGCAGATAGCCAACGAGAAACCAAATTTGAAAGGCAGAATCTGACTCAATAGCAAAGAATCGTGCCAGAACATATACTGGAGAGGACCCAAACAAATTGTCTGAAAAACCCAGGACGTAGGGAAATGGATAAAAAAAAGAGTGATGCCAAAGAGACTCCGAAGATCCCGAAATAAAACTGAATACATTCTCTAGAAAGTAATTATTTAGCCGTGCATCAACTATATCACCGGGCATCCTATCTAACATCTCAAGTTGGGATAAAGATATTAGAAAAAATGTTAGCGTAAACACCAAAGCGATCGCAAAGAATCTCAAATTTAATATGCATTTCACAACCTGCCACCTCCGATCAATGCTCACACATGTAATCTACTGTTGCAATACTGGATCTGAAAGGGTCAGTCAATGCATCGGTATATTCACCGAGTAGCAGTCTTTGTTTTGGCAGCCAGTTCTGCCGGAATTTTCTACTGAGACCCGCAATCATTTCACCTTTTGATGTTAGCAAAACACATCCATCTTTGATTTCAATTGTGCCTGATTGCATCTGCTCGGTAAGACGCACATCTACTAAACGGTGCTCCTTGACATACTCTTGTGTGAAAACTTTCTCGAATGCATCTTGGCGTATACCCCCCCCACGCTGCTGGATCTTTTCCAGAATGTAAAATGAAAGTGAGCGATCAATCACAGTCGGCACTGAAATTGCAAGGCAATACCCTATAAGCAACCAAATGGCAATTAACTGAAATTTTTCGAAGTCACCCAGTAACTTAAAATATGGAAAAATCCAAAGTAAGAATCCCGCAGCAATCGCAGCCAAAATCGCATCGAAAATAGCCGCATAAAATACAACATCAACTTTAAAAAAATTTATGTGTATGTAGTAAATTACAACTAGACTGAGTATAAATAACCCTGAAGCAAGAAGCGCACTTATAACTTTCATGCTTTAAACACCAAAAATTTATTTCCAAAATAACTCATTAATATCTGAACAACAGTTGCAACAAGAAATCCCAGCCGATAATCCAAGCCTAGCCGGTCCGTCCAGATAAACAGTAGCAGGCCATGTAAAACCGCAATAACCCCATACAAACCACTAAACTTTAGCGCTTGCTGCAGAAATCCTTCGGTAGCTCGATTAAAAACGTAATAGCGACTACCAAGAAACGATACGGTTATCCCGAAAATTGCAGCAAAAAAATTTGCAAGTCCAGCGGACTCAAATTCGAGAAGGCTCAAGTTCACTGTCAATACACTGTAATGCACGACGGTCGCTACTAATCCGTTGATAGCATATCGCGAGACTTCTAAAACCTGAGACTTCATAAAGTTTGCTTTCTTTTTAGCGTCTCTATAATTTTATCAACATAATCGTGATAACCAATCGGCGTCATCACAGCTCCACT
Source organism: Oceanospirillaceae bacterium (assembly GCA_013373575.1). Taxonomy (GTDB): domain Bacteria; phylum Pseudomonadota; class Gammaproteobacteria; order Pseudomonadales; family Balneatricaceae; genus Marinobacterium_E. Next base: position 11,604 of record JABXHP010000269.1, read on the forward strand.
ACGGACAACACCAGTCAGCATCAACGTCATCAATGCCAAAGCACCGGTCTGCATAAACATCAACACTAGAATACCCAGCGCGATTGAAAACCAGCCAGGTGTTGAAAAACCGACCAACTTGAGTGCTATTGCTGCAGTTGCGCCGCCTACAGCAAGCACGGCAATAAATGCACACGCTATACCTACCCTTACCAGCACATCTTCAGCAAAGACCATTAGGGCCTTAAAACCATGTAAAGCGAGGCCTACAAAGTTCATTTTAGACTGTCCTGCATAGCGGGGGCCCCGATCCAATGAGCAAACACTTGTGCGCATTTTCGACGCAAGGACTGCTCCCGCAACGTGGATAGGTAACTCCTGCATTGTAACCAATCTTTTTACTGCCCCTGATTTTAATGCCATAAAATTCCCAAAACTGATCGCACGGCCAGTCATCAGTTTGAAGAAGCGCTTATAGACAGCATAGAACGCCTTAAAACGAAAGGTCTCTACTCGACTTTTGCGTTGGGCCACAACAACGTCGACTTCGTTTGAGTCTAGCTGCGACAAAAGAGAGGGGATCGTCGCCGGCAGGTCTTCTCCATCAGAATCCATAACCACAACACTTTGCGAAGACTGCATATGCTCAGAGGCATAGCCCAAACCGATGGCAATCGCACGTTGGTGACCAACATTGCGCCTTAGTTTAAGGACAACACCGTCAACTCCTGCAATGGACAGGCTTCCAATTCCCAACGGCTGCTTTACCGAACCGTCATCGACCGCCACCACAAAAACATCACTTCCGAAGTTTTCATAAAGCTCCTTAAACAGCCTGCTGCTGGCTTCAACGTCCTCATAAACTGGCGTAACTACAATAAAGCGATGAAACTGGTCAATCATGCAATGATCCTTATCTTGATAACCTACTCACTACTAGTATTTGAAGGGGAGGTAAATTAATACTTCTTGGGTGAGATAATAGTGTCCAAAAGTTTTTCAGCGCTCTCAGACCATGTTAGCCGCGGCATATTATCCGATAACGGGTGTTCGTTATTCTCGTATAATTCCAACCATCTAGTCAACGAATCAGCTAGTCCGGTTGCGCTCAAGCTGTCAAAGTAGTATGCATGCTCACCTGCCACTTCCCTATATACTGGGATATCCCTCACGAATAGTGGCTTCCCTTTCTGTGCGGCCTCTATTAATGGGAGACCGAAACCTTCATTAATGCTTGCACTTATAAGACAGTTTGAAGCTTCATAAACGGATTGCAGAAACTCATCAGTAATTCCTTCGAGCCAAAATAGCTGCGAATTAAGCTCCGGATGCTCCCTAACTCTCGCCACAAAATCGTCGACTTTCCACCCTTTCTTTCCAACAAATATTAAATTACTTTTTAGTCCACTACTCCAGAGTTGTTCAAAAGCATCGAGTACAATCGATTGACCCTTCCTAGGCTCAATTGTGGCAACCAGTAAAAACGTTAATTCATCTCTAAATTTTTCTAATAACACATTTGCTTCGCTGGGCAACCCTTTGGAGGGTTTAGAACCCTCCAAATCGGCTCCTATGTGAACCCAATCCATCTGAAATACCGGGTTACATTCTATCGAATTAAGCTGAATCCAATCTTTGTAGGCTGTTTGTGTAGCTCTTGAAATCGAGATTGCGCCATCTTGCTGAGCAATCATGGCCAACCAATCTTCGTGTAATTTTTTGAAAGCCGGATTATCGAAGTACTCTTCCAACTGTATAGGAAGCAAATCATAGATTAAAAACTTTACTTTAACACCATCCTCTCTCATCTGTTTATATGTCTGAGCTTGCGCGAGCTGCACGTGGTGCTGCATATCCAAGCAAAAGAATATATCACCGGCTATCCAACTTATTTCATCATCCTCTTCAACATTTGACCTAATACAAAATGCGCTTTCAAGGTATTTTCTCGCATGACGGTAACCAGTCTCGACCGTTGCATAGACTGGCATGACTTTGAAATTTTGGGGTGGATTTTGTAGAAGTTGTGTCAAGTAGGATCGAACTACTCGTTGCACGCCTGTGGCGGCATCATGTTGAACAAGTTCTGAGATGTCTAAATAAAGATAATGAATAGCGGATGAGGCTTCGTTCTTATCGATAGCCTGGGCCAATAGCCGTAGGTAATCTTGATTATTTTTTGGAACCAAGCCTTTTAAGCTGATAAAAAGATTTTCGCGTGAATAAGTATCATTAGAACAGACTGTAGAAGCCTGTTTAATTAAAGTTAGTGCTTCGTTACAAGTACGAGACCAACTATACTTTTCTGACCAGACACCCGCGTTTTCTTTAGATCGAACTCTAAATTCTTGATCAGTAATGGATTGCTTCAACTTTTCTGTTATTGAATCAATATCAAATGGATCGAAAAGTTGATCCTGGTTTTCAATAATTTCCGAAATACTGGAGCTATCTGAGCCTATGACAACCGCACCGCAACTCATAGCCTCAAGTACAGGTAAGCCAAATCCTTCGTGGTAGGACGGAAAAACGAAAACTTCACATCTTCTATACAAATCATCAAGTTTTTCGGCGGATATATGGCCCAGCAGCAAGAAATCATCCTCCGTGAGCAGACTTTCTCTCGCTATTTCCTTGAGCTTTTTAACTTCCTCAAGTGGCATTTTACCGGCGAAAACCAGTGACAAAGACTTCCGTAATTCTGCTGGAAGCGCTGCGAATGCGTATATGAGCCTAGGGAGATTCTTACGCTGATCTGCTCCCCCAGTATAGAGAATAAAGGGACGCACTATACCAAATGTTTCGAGAGTGGAGGGCGACGATTTTCTATCTACTGCTTCAGAATATCCTATCGCAGCTGATATGTTATGTACCTTTTTCTCGGATATCTTGAAATAGTTTACAATCTCACCCTTGGCGCTCTCAGATATTGTTAAGCCAAATAATAGCTGCTTAGCATACCCGAATTGTACCTCATAAAACTTTTCATATGCCGAATTTGCTGGTAAGTACTGATCTCGGTATATCAAAGGGATAGCATCGTACAATATGCTGACAACCGGTGTTTCTTTATCAAAGACACCTACAGAAACAACGGAGTCGTCGCCATAGCCTTCAAACAAACTCGTTAGAATTACAAGATCTGGAGAAAGACTTTGGATGAACGCTTCCCTTAGTATTTCCGCTATTTTTCTACGTTGCAGATTCTCTTCTTTCCAAGCGCTAACAGGGCCAACTGCATTCCATAATTTGATGTGATCACTTGATACTAAACCCTTGTAACTGTTGACAATTTCATCAGAGTCTGAATTGAGCAACCCATTAAATACAAGAATAAATTCATGTTCACAGTCACTAGTTAAAAGTCCTAATACAAAATTTCGAGCATAACCACCTATACCTCGATACTTGCTCTCAGACTGAACAGCCTGCATGTCGATTACAATTTTCATAGCGTTCTATTAAATACCAGTATCTTTTAAACGACTTAAAATATAACGGGCTCGCTTTGATAACACTTGAACTTCTTCATCATTGAACACGTAGGGATTAGAACTTCGCTGACTGATCCGCATGTCAGAAATTATTCGTGTAATACCTAAATACTGCAAGGTACGGAGCACAACTCTCTTTAAATTGGGATGTTTTTCAAGATACCAAGAAGCTATAGATAGAGCTCTTAATATTCCGTCTTGAAACCTCTGCTTAAAGCCTCTAGCGCGTAACAAGTTCAACTGAAAACCGCACCATCTCATTGGACTTGTAATCCTCCAAGAGCGGCTGTTAAGAATTGCATCCAAGTGGATAGCGAGCTCAATTACCTTGGCATCTGCTTCACTTGCCTTTGCGTGTGCTTCACTCGCCTTGGCCTCTGCTTCACTCGCCTTGGCCTCTGCTTCACTTAATTTGGCTTCATTACACACATCTGATGCTAGAACAAAGTCATCAAATACATTAGGTGGATATCTAAAGGATTCGGCTAGCTCAGCGTGTTCTTTGGCGATATAAAAACGGTTTAACCCATCGGCATAAACGAACTGATAGTCAGCGATTAATAATGTGGGTTCCCACTGCTCGTAATTCTCCACCTGCGACAAAGGCAAAGTAGCTTCGACTAATACAATCCAAGGCCTAAATTTCGTCCAATCATTACCCGCTAAAACTTTTTCTTCCGAGCCTTCTACATCCACTTTCAAGAAGTGTATTTCCTTGGACTTTGCATAACTCGAAAAAATATGTTTGAGAGTAGAAACTTCTACTTCCGCAGGAATGAATTCAAACCCACTAGATTGATGTGATTGAGCGATTGCTTGATCCATCGAAGACAACCCGGTGTTCTCAATAAAAAAGAGTTGTGCTTTCCCTGCTACATTACTTACAGCAACCTGTAGATTTATATCTTTTACTCGGTTTTTTTTGTACTGACTGATAAAGGCAGGGTTCGGCTCTATATTAATGCCATTCCAACCATTGTCGTAAAATGCTTTAGTCACAGAGTGTTCAGTAGGCCAGGCTGCACCTACGTCAATATAAAAACCATGTTCTATATGCTTAAGTGCACGCCACAACATGACATCTTCAAAATTCTGCGCGTAAGAAATAATGCTCATTTATTTTTTATCACAATATTGGAAGGCAACCAGTTACACCCAACAAAAATTTGTTTAGTGGTATTAACAACACTAAATAACAGTGCCAAATCACGCCATTCATAATTATTTTCCAAGTGCGTATCTGAACTTGTAAGTGCCGTTTGAACTGAGTAATTACCAGGACCTAGGTTAGCTGGAAATTTAATTTCAAAATTACAAGAACCACCTGCCTTAACATTTTCCAATACTTGTTCAGTCAAGTAGGTATTTGTACCAAACATTACTTGACCAAGCCTGTCCTTTATTCCATAGCCAAGTACTAACTTTGGGATATCTGCATTAACACGGACCTTGATAAGAATTGAAACCGGTTCACCTACATCAACAACTTCGATTCTCTCACCTTTTTTATTAAGCAAAGCAATATCTTCTACCCTTGCTTCACCTGTGCCGGATAAGGTTTGCACTTTTCCGTCATCCATAACTTTTTGTTCTACCTTATGATTTTCCCTGTCCGCCAGCATGGCATTATAGAAATCCATCACGGCTTCAGGCTCACCTTGCATTACCAGCTTGCCTGAATTCAGCAGAATAGCTCTATCACAAATCGCCTGAATTGAGCCTTTGTCGTGCGAAACAAGCAACAGCGTTGTGCCCTGATCACGATACTTTCGAATGCGGTCAAAACTCTTGTGCTGGAAGTAGGCATCCCCTACGGACAGCGCCTCGTCTACAATCAGCACATCTGGACGCTGGGCCGTTGCTACACTGAACGCCAGGCGCATCTGCATACCGCTTGAGTACATCCGAACCGGCTGGTCAATGTATTCACCAATCTCTGCAAAAGCTTCGATCTCCGGCATCAATCGGGCGATGTCTTCAACGGTCAGACCTAGTAGTTGGCCGGCCATGAATACGTTTTGTCTACCGGTAAAATCTGGATGGAAGCCCATTCCCAGCTCTAGCAAAGCCGCTACTCGCCCCGTTATTTCAACCGAGCCGGTTGTTGGCAAGGTTGTACCGGTGATCATCTTCAGCAGCGTGCTTTTGCCTGCACCGTTCATGCCCACAATACCCACCGCTTCGCCTGGACTTACGGTAAAATTAATGTCTTGCAACACCCAAGTAAGTGCGTGACGCACCTTATTACCAGGCAACACCCATTCAGCCAGGCGCGCCCAACGGGTGGGGTATTTTTTGTAAGCTTTGCCAAGCTTTGTTACCGTGATTTTTCCCATCAGAGTTCGTCCACTATTTCACCAGCGTGTTTGCGGAAAAGCCGAATACCGATTAGGCAGAAAAAAACACCCAAAATCGAGACTGGGATCAGAGCTTGCCAATCTGGCAAAGCTCCTCGGCTCAGAATATCTTGATAGGCACCCATTAGACCTGTCATAGGGTTGTATACCAGTAATGCCTGCGCTTTTTCTGGAAGGATACTAGCGGGGTAAACAATCGGAGTCAGCCAAAACCAAAACTGCAAGATAACACCAAAGGCCTGCCCTACGTCCCTGAAGAACACATTGAGTACCCCAAGGGTGATTCCTAGCCCAATGGCGAAGATAACCTGAATCACCAATACAGGGATAATCGAAAAAAACACCCAACCCGGGAACGTCCCGGTTACGACGAGGAATAGGGTAAACAGGCTAAAAATGATCGCAAAGTTCAACAACCCAGTCGCCACTACCGTGATCGGCAAGCATAACCGTGGAAAGCTAAGTTTCTTAAGAAGATTGCTATGCTCCAAAAAGTTATTTTGGCCACGGCTCACTATTTCCGCGAAGAGGCCCCAAGTTAGGATGCCAGCGCAGAGGTAAATACTGTACCCAAAGCTGCTTTCCACACCAGGAAGCTTCGCCCGCATGATTTGCGAGAATATCACTGTGTACACCAAAATCATCGAGAGCGGTTGAATTACCGTCCAAGCAACTCCCAACAAAGAGTTAAGATACTTAGACTGAAATTCCCGCTTCACGCTCCCAAAGATAAAGCCGCGATAGTTCCACAGAATAGTTAGCATGGCCGCATCCAATTGTTAAGATATTGTGCACAATTTAGCGCTCGCACAAACAGTAAGAACATCCCGGTTATTCAGCTCTGCCATAAATATCTTGAAATCTGATGATATCATCCTCGCCTAAGTAACTACCTACTTGAACCTCTATTAATTCAAGCAAAGAAGACCCTATATTTTCTAGCGCATGCACGCTCTCTTTAGGTAAGTATATGGACTGATTTGCTTCCAAATCAAAGCACTCTTCATCTCGTGTCACACGTGCCGATCCCGATACAACCACCCAGTGTTCAGATCGATGAAGATGCTTTTGCACTGAAAGCTTTGCGCCAGGCTTTACAGTGATTCTTTTCACCTTATAGCCATCACTTTCATCGACAGAGTCATAATGACCCCACGGTCGATAAACAATTCGGTGAAACTCGTATTCGGGACGGTCGTTTTTCTTCAGAGTATCGACTATCGATTTAATTTCTTGGTCACGATCTTTGTGTCCAACTAAGACGGAATCTTTAGTCGCTACTATTACAAGGTCAGATACACCAACAGTAGCAACCAACCCGCGAGTTGACCGAATCACGCAATCGTGGCTGTCGAAGTTCACAACATCTCCGGCAATCGCGTTTCCATCGCTATCTTTTTCTGAAACCTCCCACAACGAAGACCACGAACCAACATCGCTCCAACCCGCATCTAGGGGAACAACTACCGCATCCGCGGTTTTCTCCATAACTGCGTAGTCGACAGATTCGTCTGGGCACTCTTTAAAAACTGACTCATCTAAACGCAGGAAATCGAGATCTTTTACCGAAGTTGCAAAGCTCTTCTCACAAACTGACAGTATGTCAGGACGGTACCTTCTTAACTCTTCGAGATAGCGTGACGCTTTAATCAGGAACATACCACTATTCCACAGATACGCTCCTGTTGACAGGTACTCTTTTGCAGTTTCAATGTCAGGCTTCTCAACAAACTCAGCCACGATGGAGCCACCGACAATTGCAGTGCCTTTGCGTATGTAGCCATAGCCAGTCGAGGGCTGATCAGGAACTATCCCAAATGTGACAAGCTTCCCTTTTTGCGCGAGCTCAGATCCAACCTGAACCTGCTTGCGAAACTCTTCTTCATCTTTGATTACGTGATCAGCAGCGAGAATCAACAACAACGGATCTTCGCCTTGATCAACTGCATTCAAGGCTGCTATCGCAATCGCTGGCGCTGTATTTCTCCCCACTGGCTCTAAAATAATTTGCGCATCTATGGATACCTCTTCCAACTGCTCACCAGCCAAAAAACGATGCGCATCATTGCAAATAACGACTGGAGTACCTAGCACTAGGCCGTCAAGTCGCAGAAGCGTATCTTGAAGCATCGTGTTTTCGGAATTAAGCTTTAAAAACTGCTTTGGCCTTTTCTTTCGGGATAGTGGCCATAGCCGAGTTCCAGAGCCACCAGCAAGAACTACTGGCACAATTAAGCAATTAGATTCCATTTCCCAAATAGCCTATATACAAAATTAAATTAGCGGTTAGCGGTTAGCGGTTAGCGGTTAGCGGTTAGCGTGAGTGCTCTAAAGCGTGGCAAGTCTACCAAAGTAACCGACTTCGTAGAAGAGCATATCGAATCTAATACTCTGTTAATGTCGGAGCATCTTTTTGTACAAGGCCGTATAGCTTTTGCACATAGCGCGCTGCCTAAACATCAACTCGTAACGCTTTCTTGCGGCCGTTCCATACCTTGCAGCGGTCTCCTTGTCTGATAGCTGCGACATAGCAGCCGCAATCTCGCAGGAGTTCTCAGGCTGCACAACAATCCCGGTTTCTCCGTCTATGTTTACGTATGTGGTCCCTGTACCAATCTCGCAGGTAATCATTGGCTTTGAGAACATAGCAGCCTCTAGCAACGATATGCCAAATGATTCAGAGCGAAGATGCGATGGAAAAACGAAAGCACGACACAAATTAAATAAAGCACTCTTATCAGCATCTGAAACGCGACCAACGAATAGAACATTAGTCAGGCCTAGGTCGTGTGCGTATGACTTTATAGCCTGCTCATCAGCCCCATCCCCCGCAATTACAACTTTAAGTTGTGATATTTTCGCGGCTTCCAAAAGATATAAAAGCCCTTTGTAATAGCGAAGCATACCAACAAATAGAAAGAATCCCTCGCCACAAATTGCTCGCCAATGGTTTACCCTTGCAGAACAGACCTGAGAAGCATTATCTTCTATCCCATATGGAATAACCGAAACCTTATGTTCGAAATTACGAAGCACTCTACTACTTTCGACATAATTAGGAGAAGAAGCGACAATACGATCAACTTTTGAGAAAAAACTGTTCATAAGCGGCTCATATAGCCACAGTAGGTTTTTCTGTTTAATTATGTCAGAGTGATACGAAATAACAGAAGGCTTGCCGTGTTTTGTGAATAAATGTGCCAGATCCATCATTGGCCATGGAAAGTGATAGTGCACAATATCCACTTCTGCTGCTAGGTCATTAAAATCGCCTATTACCGAATATGAAAACCCCGTTGAAGCAACGTACATATCTAACTTAGACCGATGAGCAATGTGGTTCTGGATAATTTCATTTCGGGCAGCGCCCCTTGAGCTCAGATATAAAACCTCACTTTTAACACCATACTCAGCACACCCTTCTGCTAGGGAGTGAATCACACTTTGAATGCCACCATAAGTGTCTGGATGATATGTTTTGAAAAAATGTAGAATCCGCAATTATTTCTATCCTGTTTTTAGCATTTGATCATACACAGCAACCGTCATTTCTGCACAACGGTGCCAACTGAATTCCGCTGCCCTACTAATACCTTTTTCGATGGCAAAATCTCGCCAGATATTATCTTCCAACCCTCGCTCAATACTATCTGCCAAACAATTGATATCATTAGGGCCACAGGTCAATGCAGTATCACCCGCAACCTCAGGTAACGAAGAAGAATTTGAGCATACAACCGGTGTTCCTGAAGCCATAGACTCTAGAACAGGCAACCCAAAACCCTCATAATAGGAAGGAAACGTAAACAAAGCGGCGCTTGAAAAAAGTAAGGGCAAGTCGCTTGCTGGGACGAAGCCGAGATAGGTAGCCCAACCCTCCTCTACCGCTTTACGGATCTTGCTGTGGATTGCATCGCTATTCCAGCCCTGGTACCCACTCAGCACAAGCGGGAACCTAGTTCGCAATCTCAAAGGAAGTTTTCTGTAGGCCTCCAATAAGCCTTCGATATTTTTACGGGGCTCTATCGTTCCAACATACAAACTAAAATGACGGTAGCCCAGGTTATACTTTTTTAGCACGCTAAGACATTCAGATTCGCTTCGTACCCCGAATTCTGGTGATGCAGCAAGCGGAACAGACTGAATTTTGTTAAGGGGTAGATTAAAATATTTTGCAAGTTCAATTCTCGTATGCTCTGAATCCGTTATCAATACATCAGCGCTACGAACAGTCCTTAACAGCTCCTTTTGCATAAATCGGACTCGCTCTGGGGGATGGCAATGAGACCAAGTAAAGGGGGACAAGTCATGAAAGGTAGCCACTTTGAGACCACTAAAGCGTGGAAGGTAGAAGTTAGGACCGTGGTAAATATATTCCGAAAAATTGCGTAAAGCCCGATACTGGAGAATAGGATTAGTAACTCGATATATATCAGCCAGAAAACCCACCTTCTGAATTGATTTCTTCAACGAACCGAACCTAACTCCATTTATCGGATTTGTAACAATAGAGTTTTCTGGAAGATATTTTGATATTTTACGCCGATTAAAAAAAACCAACTCGTCAACTTTGACGTTCGCTTGCATATTTCGGGCTAATTCGTATGTGTAACGACCAATACCTGTCAAAGGAAACCTAATTGGGTCCGTGCCTAAAATAATTTTCAATTCTGTACCTTCATTCTTCTCACTACCGATTCTATTAGCGCAGCAGCATTCCTCTAACACCAAACCAAACGACTAAAAACTACTAGCCTCATATATTTTTTGATCTGTTTCCCTAAATTATCAGTCTTGAAAAATTAATCCAGTCATATCGCCATAACCTAGCTAGCTGCGATTTTTCATGAAGGGATGAACAAAAACGGCTGAAACGTTATGTTTAGTGGTGTCAAAGCCCTAATCACAACACGACAGCCGGGAGCAGAATGTTACCACAGTCATTCCAGTTTTCACCCCTTTCTCGTCGCTCCGTCGACGCTCAGTTTTCAGGCGGCCATATCTCCGGTCACTCAGGTCTCCTTTTGCTGCGAGACGAGGCTAAATACGCTGAAGCAGTCTAGGGTGTAGTCGGTGGACGCTTACGGCATATCCGTCGCATCGAAGTCCAGAATGATCTTGGCCGGCGGCTTTGCATGGCTTCGAATGAAGGTATCCCAGAGCACCTTGTGTGCGTCGATAATCGCCTGGCGGTCCGCCTCTGCCTCGAACCTATATAGGGTTGATGTGCTGGCAAGCCGCGTCATTCGGTTGACGGCGGTCTGCATACCAAAGTCGTCGCGCAAATGTGAGTGGTCGTTCAAGTC
>JABXHP010000189.1 GCA_013373575.1 Oceanospirillaceae bacterium
TAGAGAGTTTGTGTTGCAGTGCCCAACTACGCAGCCAGCCGGCTATTTGAATTTCCCGCAGCACCGCCTCACCGATCTTGAAGTGAGCGAAATCCGCCGCTTCTGAATTGTGCATAGCTTTTGCTAGCGCGAGGGCGATTAGAAGGGCATTACTACCAGAGCTGGAGTCGGCACCTGCAATATGGTCGTTCATCAATGCCAGCAGCTCGGCGAAATATTCAAACAGCTGCTCAAGGTCTTGCATTGTATTGCGGTTGGTCAGTGCGGTTGCGGCCAGCGATGCGATCCCTTGTGCGTACTGTGCATCGTTATCGCTGAAGGTGCCAACTTCTCCTTGTGCATCGCGCGCATTGACGAGTTGGATCGCACCGAGACAGCGTCCTTCGGAGTTTATCAGCGGCAGGATAAGGAAAGATTTCGATTGATAACCGAAGCGTTGATCGAATTTATTTGCGCCAGAGAAATCGAAGCCCGTCTCGTCGTCACGATCAGCGATGTTGATCAACGTTTTGTTGTTAACCGCGCAGGCGACCAGGTTTCTCAGGTTTTTGCCTGTCTCGCTTAAAAGTGGAATCTGCAGAGATTTGGCGACCTCGGGTGAGTCTTGGTCGGTCTCAATTTTTAGTGTGTCGTTGCGAACAAGTACTGCGCGTAATTTGCTGCCATCCTTGTTAAGTAGGTAGAGCGATCCGCCATCTGCGTTGGTGACCTCTTTAACAGCTGCTAAAAGCTCTCTAAGAACACTTGATGTAGAGGGGCGCGAAGTTAATGCGATACAGATACTTAGCAGTCTCTCCAACTGTGTAGCGTTTGAATTCTGCATTTGGCTCTCTGAGATATCCACCTGGCCCTATCCTGTGTACAACTCGCGTAATTTTCGCAACGAACGCTGAACTTCTGTCTAAACTAGTAAAGCAGTATAGCTTTTTATCGGCGATCTGCTGTGTGAACGGACGAAGTAATATTAAAGGACGAGAGTAGATGTTAGATATCCAGCAGCGCTTTAAGGATCTCGCGGAGATAAGCCTCTCCCTTTCAGCGGAACATGACAGAACGCGGCTGCTTGAGCGTATTATCGAAGCTGCTGTGCGTCTCACAGCAGCTGACGGCGGCACTGTCTATCTTTTGAATCCGCAAGCGCAGCTTGAGATAGAGGTCATTATTAACCACTCCTTGGATCTGTACTGGGCGGCGAATCAGAAGTTGGGGAAGAGGTTTGCGCCAATTCCGCTGACGGATAAGCAGGGAAAGGATAATAAAGGCCACCTAGTCGCCACCGCAGTCAATCGGCGCGCATCGATCAATATCGGTAATCGCTCAGAGCCATCTAACTTTGATTTCTCGGGCGTCGACCAGTTCGACAAAGCGCAGAACTACACCACCAAATCTATTCTTAGCGTTCCTCTTCTAGACCACCGTGGCCTGCCGCTAGGGGCACTGCAGCTCATAAATGCACGCAGCGACTCTGGCAATTGGGAGGCCTTTAGTTCAGATGCCCAATTGCTAGCCGAGACCTTCGCTTCGTTAGCCGCCGTGGCGATAAATAATCACCAGCTCGTATCTGAGCAAGAGCAGCTATTTGAGTCGTTTATTAAAGTATTGGCGAGCGCGGTGGATGAGAAGTCGCCGCACACTGGCGACCATTGTCGTAAGGTGCCTGAACTGACTATCAGCCTAGTGAACGCTATCGATAGTTGGCAGGAGGGGGAGTTGGCTCAGTTTAAGCTCAGCGATAATGATCGGTATGAGCTGAAGATTGCCGCTTGGTTGCACGACTGCGGTAAGGTGACCACTCCCGAGCATGTGATAGATAAAGGAACTAAGCTTGAAACTCTACATGATCGGATTTCCGAGGTTAACCAACGATTTGAAACTCTTCGCCGCGACCTGAAAATTCGTTATCTCGAGGCACAGCTGGGCGTTAACGAAGAGTCTATTTCGCAAGCAGAGCAAATCTACTCTGACGCACTAGCGCAGCTTGAGTCCGATCGCGCGTTTATTAATCGGGCCAATACGGGTGCAGAGTTTTTTACCGTTGAAGACCAGCAGCGCGTTGCTGATATCGCGCAGCGTTATAGTTGGACAGATGTGAACGGCGAAAAGTTGCCCCTACTGACGGCCAATGAGGTCTACAACCTACAGATTTCCCGCGGCACGCTGACTGACGAGGAGCGCAGCATTATTAACCGGCACATCGAAGTGACCATCGATATGCTTGAAGCGTTAAACCTGCCACAAAATCTCAAGAATGTACCAGAGATAGCCGGTGGTCATCATGAGCGTATGGATGGTAAAGGCTATCCAAAAGGGCTCAAGCGAGACGAGCTTTCGGTGCAGACAAGGGCTATGGGTATAGCGGATATCTTTGAGGCGCTCACCTCATCAACCCGACCCTACAAGGTCGCCAAGACGCTTTCGGAATCGCTGGGTATTATGCAGCGCATGGGGCGTGGAGGGCACATAGATCCGGATATTTTTGAGATCTTTCTGCGCTCGGGCGTATTTATGGACTACGCCAAAGAGTTCTTACTCCCGAGCCAAATAGATGAGGTGGTCGTTGAAGAGTACCTGATACGCTAAAGGGACTGTCCGGATTTGCCTGCTTCCGAGGCTCGCTGAGCTAAATAAGCTTGCGCCCTAATGCCAATAAAGGCTTCTTGAGACCTAGCAGGATGGCTAAGATCAGAAGGACTCCCATCATATCCCCAACGAAATACTTCAAGGCTACTAAGTCTAGTGGAGATGTTGAGTAGCGAATCGACCCAATCGCGCCATTTACCAGTGAGGAGATAGCACCTACAACGATCACCAGTCGAAACAGGCTGAGGTTCTCGGTACTGCCTTGGGCCAAAGGTTCGAACGGTTTTTTATGGCTGAGGAAATTAATTAGTAACAGCGGTGTTGCCATCGCGATAACAGTTGCTACACCTGATAACAGACCCGCCGTCAGGGTCAATCCAATGAGTAGATCTGTGATTAGGTGAGTAAGGAAGATGGGAACAAAGGCTTTAGCACCGCTGAGAACGATCGCAATGGCGCGGATTCCATGTGGAACAAACATCAGACTGGCAACCGCGAGGGGCGTGTACTCCATGAGCGAGCTCTCGATCTTCCAGATAACCTGGAACTGAAACAGCATCGA
>JABXHP010000102.1 GCA_013373575.1 Oceanospirillaceae bacterium
ACCTCCCTGAGTAGAGCAGCGTCATAGGTCGCAAGCATGGGGCTCAAAACCCTAGAGACCTCGTCAGGATCATACTGCTCGACCGCTGCTAATAGATGCTCTAACGCGGCGATTGGTAGAGTCTGAATCTGCTTTGGTGGATGCTGATCAACCTTCACATTCGGGCTATGCTCAGCTATGAACTTATCAATTTCAGCACAGGTCATTCGCCAAGTCTCATTTAGCTTATCAAAGAGTCCCCCCTCTGGTACACCGAGTTTGAGCTCAGTTTCAAGATTTTGTAAAACAGAATATATACCGTAGAGATAGAGTGTCGACGCTGCACCTTTAATTTTGTGCAGTTCGGCCGGATCTGGATGATAACCGTCTCCTGCTGTTTGGCGCAGAACTTCGCCAAAATCCGCTCTAAACTTGCCTAAATAATGTGCAACTTTCGCCGGATCTTTCCAAAATTCTATTGCTGCGCGCCGATCAAAAAGCGTATCTGGGGCCATCGATTCATGAAGTGATGGAGTGCGCGTGTCCACGGGTGTCTGGATACTCAGTTGCTGTCTCATCGTCTCCAGCGCTAAACGCACGTCAATCGGTTTAGTCAGATATGCATCCATTCCCGCGTCTAAAGCGCTTTTATAATCAGACTCATAACCCCCACCTGACATACCGATAATGGGTAGAGTGTTCATTAACGGGTTTTTACGGATCATTCGAGTCGCCTCCAAACCATCCATATTAGGCATCTGCACATCCATCAATACGGCATCCACCTTGCCAAGGTTGTGCGACAGCCAATGGAGTGCATCCTCTCCATCTTCGGCAAGACTGACTACCGCACCCTCCGCCTCAAAAACCAATTTTGCCACATCGCGGTTGTATAAATTGTCATCGACTGCGAGTATTCGAATCCCATTTAAAGGCCCCGCCTCATTTTTAGCGTCAATGTATGCTTCAGTGTTGTCGTCCTGAGGCCGAGAGATGGTTAAAAACGCGTTGCGCAAACCCGCTGAGGTTACCGGCTTATTAATCACAAAGTCGGCGCATTGTGACTGTGGCGACCTCAATACATCCTCACGCGAAAATCCGGTGACCATTATCACCGCAGGAGGATGTTCAAGCTGCGCCTGCTGACTGATCTGTTTAATCTCGCTTGCTACACTCAAACCGTCTTTACCCGGCATCTGCCAATCCAGTATCAGTAGGTCAATCACGACGCCTGCTCTCAGGCTGTCACTATATAACTGAATCGCTTCTTCTCCCTGTTTGGCCACAGTGGCCCGCCACCCAAGAGATGAAACTGCCGATTCAACTGCATCCCGTGTGGCTGGGTCATCCTCTGCAATCAGCACGCATAGCTGATTTGCCTCGTGTTGAACTGGATAGTCAACAGATGAATCGGGCATCGATACCTCAAATCCAAAAGAGGAGCCCTGCCCCAGTGTGCTGTCAATATTGAGATCGCTACCCATCAGATGCAAAAGTTCGGAGCTGATCGCCAGACCTAATCCAGTGCCTCCGAATCGGCGAGAAATCGTTTCGTCAGCTTGGCTAAACGGCTGGCAAATTTTGTTGATACGTTCTTCACTAATACCAATACCCGTATCGATAACCTTGAATGACATCAATGTCTCAGGGCCTGAACCACTGACGCGCTTAACTTCCAAGGTAACTGAGCCGTGCTCGGTGAACTTAATCGCGTTACTCAGCAAATTAACTAGAACTTGCTCTAGCCGTTGTTGGTCGGCCACATAGAGATTGTCTACTGGCTCGTTGCAGCTAATTACTAATTCGATCTGCTTTTCGCTCGCAGCGCTACCCATCAATACTGCAACGTTCTCTAACATCTCGGAGAGACTGAAGGTGACTGGGCTTAGCTCGAGCTTGCCACTTTCAATCTTAGACATATCTAGAATATCGTTGAGTATCTGCTGGAGAGACTGGCCTGCACGAACAATCTTATCAGCCTGTATCACCACGTCTTTGGGATAGCGGTCTCTCCTTGCAAGAAGTTGAGCGATACCCAGTACTGAATTCATTGGGGTGCGAATCTCATGTGACATGTTCGCTAGGAATTGGGACTTAGCACTGTTCGCTTGGTCTGCTGCCTGTTGAGCGCGTTTTAACTCAGTAATCTCTATGTGGGTACCCGACATCCATTCCGGCTCTCCTTCTTCAGTCCATGAGTGAACGCGTCCACGGTCCATCACCCAAACCCAGTGCCCATCCTTGTGAAGCATTCGAGCTTCCAGCTCGTAATAGTCAGACTCTCCGTTAAAATGCGCCTCAAGCAATTTTGCGCTTTGCATCGCATCATCTGGATGTACAAACTTTATCCAAGTATCAATACTGACCGGAGCCAGCTCCTCTAAGGTGTAGCCAATGATCTGGGCCCAGCGCTCGTTGAAAACCGTCACCCCGGTTTGAACATTCCACTCCCAAGTAGCTGCGTTGGTTCCCTCTAGGATGTCTCTGAATCTAGCCCGTTCAAGTCTTAGCGTTTTTTCGGCACCTTTCTGTTCCGTAATATCTTTTGAGAATCCAACAATCCGTACAAGTGACCCGTCATCGCTATATTCGGGGTAACCGGATGATTCGCTGTATCTTATCTCGCCTGTAGGCGTAATAATTCTGTACGTAGCGAAATAGTTTTCTCCCTGATTTAAAGTGCGTTCCAATCGATGCTCGGTCTCTTCAATGTCCTCAGGGTGAATGGAATCTCGCCAAACTGGGTAACTGAGTTGACCATCCGCTTCTCGATTTAGACCGTATATTTGAGAGGTTCTAACGTCCAATATTAGCTTGTTAGATTTGAGTTCCCATGACCAAAGGCCGATCTCTGCCGTTTCTAGTGCTTTGAGTACTCGCTGCTCAGATAGTGTGAGCGCCTGCTGAGTCTCTATCAGTGACGAAATATCTTGCCAAGTACCCACTCGATAGGTTTGATCGGCAATTTGCATAAAACGTGCCTTGTGCCGAATCCAGATAACCTTTCCCGATTTACTCACTACTCTCACAATGATCCCAGTATCAGTATCCTCGTGTTCAACCGATTGCGCTTCACACTTCAACCGGTAATCAATCACGGTTTGGCGGTCATCTGGATGAAAGATCTCTGCAGAGGTGATGGCCTGTTCAGCCTCATCGGGATCATCATATTCGACCAGTGCGAGTATTCCTGATGAGAGCTCTGACTCCAGGGTTTGTATATTAACCACACGGGAGTAGAGCCCCGCACTCTCAGATGCGAAGGCCAGTATGCGTTGTTGTAAATCCAGAGCATTAGCATTTTCGCTGTTTCTCTGAGCCATCTCTTTAGCAGAACGGACCACATAATCTACCTCTGTGGCTGCAGCTGGATAAGGCTCAACGCTGAGTGGCTCGTTAGCTCGAGACTGCGCAAAGGCATAGCCTAAGCGCTCAAGTGGCTCAAAAACTAATTGCTTATATTTGTGACTAGAATTACGTCCTAAAATGATCGATAAAAACAGCATCAGGAAAATGGCCAGTATTAAGGTCAGATCCGTGTAGACTAAGTCCTGTTTTAGTCGACTCGTTTGAAAGCTAACAATGGAAATTTCCCGCTCGATCAATCCTCGAAGCGAGTTGTTGTAGGCTATGCCTACCCCACTCGCAACCAAATTGATAACGGCTGCCTTGTTGCCTGATAACAATAGGTCAAAGGTATGCTGATAATAGGCATCTTGTGATTCAAGCAGTACTGCAAACCTGTCAGAAAAATCTGATTCGCTCGATAGGGTAATTTCGCCTAAAAGTATTTTTAATGGTACTTCAGCATCTGTATAAAGATTCAATATATCTTCATCAGCCGTTAACAGATAACCCTTATGGCCGGTTTCTCTATCGATGATAAGCCTTTCTAGGGTAAGTAGTTGTGTGAGTAACCTTGTATTGGTCTCAGTTTCAACTTTATATACGTTATAAGAATTGATTACGAGATAAACCAAAAGGGTGGTTGTGGCTATAGTGATCGCTAAAACGGCATTGGTAACCACGCGAGAGCGTTTCAAAAAGTCGGCTAAAGACTCCGCTTTCTCTTCGTCTTCCGAGCGAACTAGCGAAACGTAAAAAAGGCAGACGACTAAAATTAACGACGCAAAAAACATGCGAACAAGCAGGCCTACATCCAACGCACCCGGGTACTGACTAAAACCGATCAGCGCCCCGATAAGAATCACGAAAGCCCCACTCAAATTTAAAACTGGCCCGAACAATAAAAAAGGAACAACCAAATACGCGATCAAAAATGGAGCAAATACGGTGCCCACAGAATAACTGTTATACAGAGCGACTAGGCTTGCGATAATTAAGAAAGCGATTCCGATAGGTGGAGGTATTCGATTCAATGTTCGTGTAATGCTAAGAGAGATCGCTGTTACCACAAGAGAAACAACAAGGTTGGCTTTGAAACCCTCTTCAGCCATCAATAAAAGAGTAGTGATAACACCTAAAATAAGGAAAAAATTAAGGGCCTTTAGGCGTGCCGCATCCTGTGGCAATGATGTATTTAAAAGCAGTGCGATTGGATACGGGATTAATGCCAAGGTCATAAATACCCGCAAAGATTCAGCCGAAGGGTTCAAAGCTTCACTGAGTAGAAGTGTGACACTCATCAGCGCAGCAATGCTATAGCCAGTCAGTAGACGGTATTTGTTTGGTACCGCCGCGATGGATAGCACGGCAGCGCCCGTTACTAAGATTAGGCCATACACACCGGCTTTATAGGTAATAAACAGCGCGAGTGAACCGGAAGCAATTAAGATGGTATTTCTGATGTAGCGCTTTTCAAAATAGCGAAAAAATAGCGCAGCCATAACAACAAGAGCACAGGCGATTGCAGCAATGGACCCCAGCGGAAGAGGCGAAGTGAAAAATCCTGACCACTCCCCTAATGCAACTGAAACAGCAGCAAGTGCTGAGGACAAAAAAGCCCCCAGGCCAGCTACCTTAAGAATCCGTTCTTCCATCGTAATATCGCTGTGTTTGTAACCCAGCATAAAAACCTCAACTTAATATTTGACGCCACTATCAATCCAAACATGACTTGAGGTCAACCGTGCAACTAAAATGCGATGCAAAGTGCAACGCATAAAGCTAAAAAGTAAGAGCGCACTCTGTTTTTACGGGATATCTCTGTCTCATTCGACTAACTTGGTGGCATGCAAATTTCACGCCATAAATGTATGTTTTAGAGCGAAAGAGTAGAGCGGACGCTCTTTGGCATTGAGCTACGGTAGGCAAAGGGGCAGTGGTGGGGCCTGAGCTCTGTAAAATCGGTGCATTTATGGGCGTTAACGACCTCTCTAAGGTCGCTTCGAATGGGGCGCCTAGCGACGACCCCACCCACCCTTGGGTTGGCTTTTTAGCCGAGGAATAATGTGTAAGCGGGATTCTTCGTCTCATCGAACCAGGTGTAGCCTAGCTCGTTGAGGTAGTGGTTTACCTTTTCACGATCCTCTGGCGGTACTTCCATGCCAACCAGTACACGGCCATAAGCGGCACCGTGGTTACGGTAATGGAACATTGAGATGTTCCAGCGACCTCCTAGTTTGTTGAGGAACTTCATCAGGGCGCCCGGTCTCTCGGGGAACTCAAAGCGATAGAGAAGTTCGTGCTCAACGTGGGTCGGTTTGTGTCCGCCAACCATATAACGGATATGCAGCTTCGCCATCTCGTTGTCGGTAAGATCGACGACCTGATCGAGCTCTGTTTCCAGCTCAGACAGCAGTTCAGCGCGCCCGCCGTTGTTCGGATTGATCTGCACGCCCGCGAACACCATTGCGGCTTGGCTGTTCGAGTAGCGGTAGTTGAATTCAGTGATATTGCGACTGCCGAGTACCTTGCAGAAGTTCTTGAAGCTCCCCGGACGCTCTGGGATCTGAGCTGCGATCAACATTTCACGCTTCTCACCCAATTCAGAGCGCTCTGCAATGTGGCGCAGACGATCAAAATTCACATTGGCGCCAGAGCTGATGGCGATCAGGGTTTGGCCTGTACACTTCTCACGCTCAACGTACGTTTTGATACCGGCAACAGCGAGTGCGCCGGCGGGCTCTGAGATAGCTCGCGTATCGTCATAGACATCTTTTACTGCTGCACAGATCTCATCTACGCTAACCGTTATCACCTCGTCGACATGGTCTTTACAGATATCCCAAGTGTGTTCGCCAATTTGCGCGACGGCTACGCCATCGGCAAAAATGCCGACCTGATCGAGTATGGCTCGATGGCCTGCTTTCATGGCTAGCGCGAGGCAGGCTGACTCTTCGAACTCAACACCGATCACCTTGGTTTCTGGGCGCAGATACTTCACATATGCGGCTATTCCCGCGATGAGGCCACCACCGCCGACTGGAACAAATATCGCATCTATATGGCCGGTGTGCTGGCGCAGGATCTCCATACCCACTGTACCCTGACCGGCAATTACGTCCATGTCATCGTATGGAGGAATGTAGGTAAGACCTTTCTCCTCCATCAATTTCGCAGCATGGATGCGCGCATCATCAAAGGCATCACCATGGAGCACTGCACGACCGCCCATGCGCCGCACGTTGTCGACTTTTACTGAAGGGGTCGTTTTGGGCATGACGATAGTTGCTTTGATCCCCAGATGGCGTGCTGAGAAGGCGACACCCTGAGCGTGGTTGCCCGCAGATGCGGTAATCACACCGCGTGCTTTCTC
>JABXHP010000142.1 GCA_013373575.1 Oceanospirillaceae bacterium
ATCGCACACTCTTTATCCCAGAGCGAAAGCTCATTGGGTGAGGGTTGCAGTGAGGAGCTGTAGAGCCAACGATGTATACGGTCAACCTTCACGATGAGACGCTCATCTAACCAAGCCTCAAGTCGCTGGATCGCCTCCGCCTTCACGGTATCCGCGTGCAGATTAATGTTATCCTCCGACCAATCACGGCTCATCTCAACCTTAATAACCACGCCGCCACGGTTGGGTTTATTGGACTCCACAAAGACACGTTCAATGCCCAAGAGACCATCCATAACCAGATCAACACCAGACAATTTACTCGGCAGCTGCTCCAACACAGCCACATAGACCCAAGAGGGGTCAGTAACCGCCTCCTCTGCGTGATTCGCAAAGCGCGGCACTGCTTCAAGCAACGACACCGCCTGCGGTGCAGGTGCGGTGCAGATCACCGCATCGAAGTGCCCTAGGCTATTGGAGTGTTCATCTCGCAGTAACACACCCTCCTTATCAGGCCAGACCACACCGATTCGCGTCTCAGTTCTGAGAGTCGCTCCTTGAATCAGCTCGCGTGTAAGACTCGAGTTGCGCCCGACACCAACCCATACAGGAGGGCTCTCAAGCTGTTTACCTTTGAAACTAATCGTACGAGGCGCCCAGCTGTCGACGCGTCCCAACTGTTTTTGGTGCGCCAACCACGCGGTGAAGCTCTCGCTATAGGCATCGATACAAGACGCGCCTAAATCAGCACTAAAATCTCCGAGACGGGCAGACGCCAAACGTCCGCCAGTCCCTCGACTCTTTTCAAATAGCGTTACTTCACGTCCCGCTTTAACTAACCGATCAGTTAATACGGCACCGGATAGCCCCGCTCCAATTATTGCAATTCTCTGCATACTGCTCCTCAGCTAGATGGCAGCTCTGTCGCCAAAGCTGCCTCCACCTGGTTGATGATCCCACTAGACTCAGGTCCGGTATAACTTGCAAAACTGTCAATGACCTGGCCATCACGACCGATAAGATATTTATAGAAATTCCACTTTGGCGAGGTGCCACTCTCGCTAATCAGGTGCTTCCAGAATGGATCTGCCGAATCCCCTATAACATGGGATTTGGCAAACATTGGAAACTTCACCCCGTAGGTTGTGCGGCAAAATTCCTGCACCTGCCCCTCCTCACGGTACTCCTGATTACCGAAATCGCCCGAAGGGAAACCCAGCACCGCAAAGCCTTGGTCTTTGTACTTGGCATGCAGCGCCTCCAGCCCCTCATACTGCCCGGTGAACGCGCACTTGCTCGCGGTATTCACCACTAGCAATACCTTACCTCTGTACTCCTGTCCTAAGTTTATCGTTGTGTCGTCGTTGAGTTTGCGTACAGTGTAGTCTAGTAGAGACTGCCCCTGTGCAGCGACCTGATTTGCACTCATAAACCCAGCCATCATTAAACACCCAACCACTAACCTGCGCATTGTAAAATTCCTCATTTTTCTACTCCGTAGTACGTTGTGAGGCGTCATCTCGATTAGCCCGCAGCGGTATAAATTCGCCACAAAAGTTGCGCCTAGCCGAGGTGATCTCTAGCATAGGCCCCCTACATTCACCCACAGGAGCTACCTGATGCAAATCGCGGACAAAACCGTCGTCTCAATCCACTACACTCTAACCAATGCCGATGGCGAAACCCTGGACAGCTCAGTGGGTCAAGACCCGCTCGTCTACCTGCACGGTGCTAACAATATAATCGCTGGTTTGGAAGCTGCGCTATTGGGCAAAGCGGTAGGTGATAGCCTGCAGGTGAACGTTGAACCGGGTGATGGCTACGGTGAAATTCGAGATGAACTGGTACAGGAAGTCGACCGCAGTGCGTTCCAGGGCGTTGATGAGATCGACGTCGGCATGCAATTTATGGCCCAGACTCCCTGGGGCGAGCAGCCTGTCACTGTCGTCAAAGTTGAAGGCGATAACATTACTTTAGATGGGAACCATCCACTAGCTGGTCAGGTGCTTAACTTTGACGTTGAGGTTGTTGAGATTCGTGACGCGTCGGCAGAAGAGCTCGATCATGGTCACGTTCATGGCGCTGGCGGTCACCACCACTGAAGCCTTATCGCATAAGCCCCGCGCTCTGAAAGAGCAAATGTACTTACGCAAAAGCAGCCGATGGCTGCTTTTTTGTTTTGAAAAAAGACCAAAATAGAAGCAACACGTTTTTTTTCATCTACTATTAGGTTGGAAGAATTAGTCTGGGTAAACGCGGGAATCATACTGTGCCAATCGGTCCACTCAAGCAGCTGATCTACACCAGCATCCCAAATGTCGCAATTCAGACGTTGCTTACCCCAGAGTTCGTAAGACAAATCCAAGCTAAGAATCGCCGATTAGAGATCACTGGTACCCTTGTTTCACGCAGCGGAAAGGTCATGCAAATTATCGAGGGGCCTGCCGATAGCGTAAATCGTCT
Source organism: Oceanospirillaceae bacterium (assembly GCA_013373575.1). Classification (GTDB taxonomy): domain Bacteria; phylum Pseudomonadota; class Gammaproteobacteria; order Pseudomonadales; family Balneatricaceae; genus Marinobacterium_E. The sequence continues at coordinate 2,443 of JABXHP010000142.1, forward strand.
ATTCGCCTCCATCCTGCGCGACCCAAAGCACAGGGAGGTCGTATTGGTGTTAGAGAGAATCGTACCCGAGCGAGAGTTTCCAAACTGGGCGATGACCACCTTTGACGTTGATAAGCAACCGTTCGAAAACATATTCGAACCGGGTGATCTGCGTCGCAGAGGCAGCCGAATACTCGACGCATTCAAACGCGGGCTTTGGTTATGAAAAACCTTGCAATGTTGGATTCACCCAGACGTTTCAAGGGTTTAGATTATCGGCACGCGTTCCAGCCGATAATACGCCCCTCATCTGGAGAAATCTTCGGCTACGAAGTTCTATTGAGAGGGCCGCAAGAGCAGCCTCCCTGGTTCATCTTCGAACGTATTTCACCAAGCGACAAGGCCATGTTTGAACACACGATTAACGAGACAGCGCTGACTTACTCGAATCTGCTCGGAAACGAAAAACTGCTGTTCATTAACGTCTTACCCGAGACCCTACTTATTGATCAAGGGCAGTACCTAATTGATCTGTGGAAATCCCAACCGCATCAAGTAGACCCAACTCAAATTGTCATCGAGCTGAGTGAGTCCGGCCTGCAGCGCGATATAAGAGTCCTGTCCCGTGCCTTGGACATGCTAAGGAGTGCTGGCTTTGTGATCGCACTGGATGATTTCGGCGCAGGCTCTGCTGGTCTCAACTCTCTAGTGGATGTGAACCCAGATATCATCAAGCTCGATATGCATTTGGTGCGCAGCATACACGAGAGCGGTGTACGCCAAGTGTTGATCAAATCCGTACTCAGTTTTGCAGACGCGCTGGGCATACTGGTGCTAGCGGAGGGTGTTGAGACGGTCGCAGAGTACAACCACCTTCGCAATTTAGGCATTGACCTGTTCCAAGGCTATCTGTTCGCCCGCCCGAAAATTGACTACCTTGCGCGCACGTTCCATCTACCAATATTCTGAGCTAGGGCTAATTCACCTCTATTTTTGGCCCAAATATTGCTCAGTAATGGTCAGAGACAGATAGCATAGATAAAAATGGTGGCTGAATTGCAGCAAGGAACTCCACACGAGCATCTTAAGCGTGAGACACAGGCGCTACACACTCGCCTTGATTCGCTTGCTCCTATGCGGCGGTTGATGCAACCGGGGTTAGGAATCGGTGACTATGCTGATACTACCGCGATAGCAGGAGCCTGCGCAGGCGCTAGTTGGGCCTTTACAACGCTGATAGACCAATTTGAGGCAGGTCTACCACAGCCAGTACAAGCAATATTGAGTACGCGAGGTGAGTAAAATGACTGACAAGTCGCACCGGCGTCAAGCAGATATCCACGTACTCAGTCACGAGATTCGAACACCACTAAACGGCATTATCGGTTTACTCTCGATGCTGGAGGATCAACATCTCCCCGATTCAGCCCGCAGCATCGTGAAACGTATCGAACTCTCCGCTGAAACACTGAATCAGCAGCTCAACAACGCTATAGAGGTGCAGCGTATAGCCGCTAACAAGGTGATATTTGCGCAGCGCCCATACCCTCTGCTGCGGGTCGCTGAATCCAGTGTGAAATTTTATGCAGCAGAGGCTGAGAGCAAGGGCGTAGAATTAACACTGCAGTTCGACCCTCGACTTATGGGCAAAGCGTTCCTTGGTGATGCTGAAAGATTGTTGCAGATACTCTCTGCCCTTGTCTCCAATGCGGTCAAATTTACGGATAGCGGCAGTGTCACTGTGGTGGTGGGGCTACGCAAAGAGAAGAGTACCGCCTCACAAGTGTTTTTTACGGTAATCGATACGGGCATTGGAATACCCGATGACGAAATACCTCTGGTTACCCAAGCGAACTATCAAATAGAGTCAGCGATACGAGGCAGACCACCTGGTAGCGGAGCTGGCCTCTATATCGCCTCGAACCTGCTCAAGCTGATGGCCTCAAAGCTTGAGATCCAATCCAATCAAGCCGGTACGCGGGTGAGCTATGTTCTCGACTTACCAGCGTCAAATAGCACTGCTACGCTCTACAAGCTGAAACGCCCAGGGCAGCTCGTCTCTATCTATGCACCGGCGAGCGCGCAGATTGAGCTGATCTGCTCAAACTTACGCAACCTGGGCCTCAGAGTTAACACCGAAGAGTGTCTGAGAGCGGAGGCAGTCCACAGCGAGTCCGCCTTGTCACTGATTGACTATCGCGTTGCTGCTACTAATCTGCCCGTTTTTCGGCAATTAACCACTACCGCGCCGCCGGGTAGTTTATGTCTGCTCTCGACCGAATTTGAGCCCGCAACAGCCTTGTTAGCGAAAGGGTGTAACCAGTGGAACTCCCCTTACCTGCCCAGTGAACTGCTGGACATCTGCGAAGGCGCGGGGCTCATTGAGGCGTCGGTGAGTACAGCATCCAATGTGGAACATGAGCAGGCGCAGCTTCCAGATGACCTATCGGCCTTTACGCTGCTCTGCGTGGATGACAGTCCGACAAATCTTATCGTTTTAGTGGGCGCACTCACAAAACTTGGTTTCAAAAGAGTATTACGTGCCACTGATGGTGAAGATGCGGTGAGAGTAATGCAGCAACATCCCGAGGTTGATCTCGTGCTCATGGATTTTCACATGCCTAAACTAAACGGCGCTGAAGCGGCGAGAGAGATCCGAGCCAACGGCTCGCGCGTCCCAATATTGGGTGTTACCGCCCTCTCTGAAGCCGACTTAAAAGCTGAAACGCGAGATGAAGATTTCGAACTCGTTCTAACCAAACCCGTAAGGATACCTGTGTTGTCAGAAGCCCTCGCCCGCTTTCTGAGCGATACATCTCAAAGGAGAGACAAATGAACACCTCTGTTGAAGCGATGAAATATGACCTCTCCACCTGTGATAAGGAGCCAATTCATCGCCTTGGAAAGATTCAATCAGGCGGCGCTCTGCTGGCCTTAAGTGCCGATTGGCTTGTTATCGCATACTCAGACAACCTGCCTAGTTTGGCCGGCTCGGTTAACGAAGACCTACTGGGATGCCAGCTCAGTGAGATACTCTGCGTCGAAGCCGTAAGCGCTATCACGAAGCTGGTTCAGCGCTTTGAGGATGAAGACCAACTAGAGCGCCTCTTGGGCATAGCACTCTTCTCAGACGAGACGCTTTACGACCTAACAGCTCACTTCAGTCAGGAACTTCTCATTCTCGAGCTAGCCCCCTGCGATGCTGTGGCTGCCGAAACCCATACAGATAATCTGCGAACAGCCTTGCGCCAACTTGGTAAAGCCGATAGTTCAAATGCGCTTTGCCAGCAAGCAGCCGTTTCAGTTGGGAAGATGATTGGCTTTGACCGAGTCATGGTTTACAAATTTCATCCGGATGGCTCCGGTGAGGTCGTAGCAGAACATCGAAATTCAGAAGTCGACTCCTTCATTGGTCTGCGCTATCCGCCGTCCGATATTCCGGTTCAAGCTCGGGCCCTCTACAAACGCTCCCTGCTGCGTACCATACCCGACTTAGATGACACCGGCGTTGAGATTACTCCACGCGATGCCAATTTAGACCTGTCGCTGAGTACCTTGAGAACGGTCTCTCCGATCCATATCGAGTACCTGCGCAATATGGGCGTACAAGCGTCGCTCTCTATTAGTATTCTGCTTGATGGTGAACTCTGGGGGTTAATCGCCTGCCATCACTACACCAAGTGCGAATGTTCAATGGCCTGTAAAACCCACGCAGAGCTCTACGTTGAGAGCTTTGCGCTCGCACTACGTAGCGCGCTCAACTCAGAAGCAGCAACCGGAACGGGCGGTGGACAGAAATTACACATGCAGATGATGGCTGGCTTGGACCCTAGCCAGTCCCTCTTTACTAACCTCGCTGCATTCGCTCCCAAGATCAAATCACTTATAGAGTGCAACTCACTGGTACTCTCAATTGAAGGCGAACGCTCGGTGATTGGCGACCCAGTCAGCTCGGAGGATATCGACCTACTCGTAAAGCGCCTCAATCGGCTTGCCACCACTAAGGTGACTGCGATAGAGAACCTTGGTAACTGGCTAGATGCTGATGCAACCGTAGCTGAGCGATTCGCCGGTATCATAGCTATCCCTATCTCTAAGCGTCCCCGTGATCTGATACTCTTTTTGCGCCGCGAAGAGAAAAGCGAGGTGACTTGGGCAGGTAACCCGGAGAAGCCTGTTGAGCTAGGCCCGAACGGTTCGCGCCTAACGCCGCGCAAGAGCTTTGCCGCGTGGAAAATGTTGCGTGAAGGCTTCTGCCAACCTTGGGCGCCGCAAGATCTCAATCTTGCCAACGAATTGAAAAACTCACTCCTCGAGTTGGTCGTGCGCAATATAGATGAGCGCAACAAGGCGACCGATGAGGCGCAACAGCAGCAGGATATGCTGATCCATGAGCTGAACCACCGAGTACGCAATATCCTCGGCTTAATTAACTCTATCGTTGGCCAGACCGCCACATCGGTGGATACTGTTGATGAATTTAAAGGGATACTCGCTGGCCGAATTCAAGCACTCGCCCTGGCACAGACCCAGTTAACCGAGCGAAATTGGGGCAACACGCCATTCAGCACTCTCATTGAGACCGAGCTCAACGCCTTTATCAGCGGTGCAGACCGCATTAGAACATCAGGCCCAGATATACAGCTAACCCCCAAAGCCTATACCACCCTGACGCTGCTTATTCATGAGCTTATAACGAACGCGATGAAACATGGTGCGCTATCGATGCCGGCGGGCACTGTCGACTTTCGCTGGCAACTAGACCTCAACTCCAACCTTGAACTGAGCTGGGTGGAATCTGGCATTACTATCGAGCGGTCTCCCGAGCGCCGTGGATTCGGCTCGCTTATTATCGAGCGCGCTGTGCCGCTGGACCTTAATGGCGAGGCGGAGCACCAAGTTAGCCGCGATGGCTTAAGAGCGCGTTTTGTCATCCCGGCAAAACATTTCACCTTAGACTCATCGACCGAGTTAAAATCCGGGGAGACAAGCGCGGCACCATCAACAGAGCAGCAAACACCGGCTGCGCGGAGGACGGAACCCAACGGAGACGCAATGGGATCTGTTCTAATAGTCGAGGACAATATGATCATCGCAATTGATGAGGAGTCTGCGATGACGGAGATGGGCTTTAACAGAGTTCACCTCGCCTCGAGTGTGGCGTCAGCAATGCTAATCATCGCGCGCGGCGAGCTCAATTTTGCAGTGCTCGATGTCAACCTCGGTATCGAGACGAGTGAACCCATAGCAGAGGAGCTGCATCGAATTGGCGTTCCGTTCCTCTTTGCGTCGGGTTACGATAAAGGCCTTGAGAGGCTCACCTCAAAGTTCGATGCTCCGCTGCTCAAAAAGCCCTTCACCAGTAACGATCTTATTGCAGCAGTCGAGGCCCATATGGCGGCTCTATAGATTTGGTGGAGCAATGACGAACAAAGGCAGCCTCATGGCTGCCTTTTTTAATTTCGAGACGATTTCGAAATTTAGTCGTTTGACGAGGCTTCGATGCGGTGAATCGAGAGATCTGCGCCGCGGAACTCCTCCTCCTCTGAGAGGCGGATTCCGGCGACTTTATTAACCACTGTGTAGACCACAAGGCCGCCCACCAGCGCTACAGCAACACCTGCAGCAGTACCAATCAGCTGTGACATGAAGCTTACGCCACCCAGGCCCCCCAGCGCTTCAGCACCGAAGATACCAGCAGCCAGACCACCCCATACGCCACACAGGCCGTGCAGCGGCCATACACCCAGCACGTCATCAATCTTCCACTTGTTCTGCGCCAGTGTGAACATCCAGACGAACAGCGCACCCGCAACACCCCCAACAACCAGCGCACCAATTGGGTGCAGTACATCGGAACCGGCACAGATCGCCACCAGACCAGCCAACGGGCCGTTGTGAATGAAGCCTGGGTCATTTTTACCCAGCAGTGTAGCGGTGAGGATACCACCAACCATCGCCATAAGACTGTTCACGGCAACTAGGCCGGAGATACCGTCTAGAGTCTGAGCAGACATTACGTTGAAGCCGAACCAACCGATACAGAGGATCCAAGCACCCAGTGCCAAGAATGGGATATTAGACGGTGGGAATGCGATAACACGATCGTTGCGGTAGCGGCCCTGGCGCGAACCGAGTACCAGAACGGCCGCCAGACCAAGCCAACCGCCCACAGCATGAACAACTACTGAGCCAGCAAAGTCATGAAAGCCTGCACCAAAGCTCTCTTCCAACCAAGCCTGAAAGCCGTAGTTGCCGTTCCAGATAACACCCTCAAAGAAGGGGTAGATCAGCGCTACGCATATCGCCGCAGCGATTAGCATCGGGTAAAAGCGAGCGCGCTCTGCCACACCCCCGGAGATGATTGCAGGTATGGCAGCAGCAAAGGTCATCAGGAAGAAGAACTTAACAAGGTCGTAACCGTTGCCCTCAGCCAGCGTTGCTGCATCTTTGAAGAAGGTCACGTCGTACGCTATGTAGTAACCGATGAAGAAGTAGACAACGGCTGATACGCCAAAGTCCGTCATAATTTTAACCAGTGCGTTGACCTGGTTTTTATGGCGTACGGTACCCACTTCTAGGAACGCGAAGCCGGCATGCATTGCAAATACCATGATCGCCCCCATCAGAATGAAGAGCGTATTGGCGCTCTGCATCAGCGTTTCAACGGCGCTGTTTACTGTTTCCACTTTAAATTCTCCTAAAATTGCACCACTTAGGCGCTTTTTCAATCCGTTTGCACTCTTATGGTGCATTATTTGAGTCTGAATGCTCACTCAGCTCTAACGAACTTCTGCAACAACTTTCAGCATAAATAATAAAATCAATAACTTATGCCAAAAATGAGGCGCACCAAATTGACGCAGTCCGTTCAAGACTGCATCAATTTAGCAAGCGCAATGCCAGTTAGAATAAATTTAATTAAAACAGTTGGTTATGGATTTTCAGGTGAGCGCACTTCAAAGCACACATGGATCTTGCTGTTGCGTTTGAAGTCCTGGTCGATCGTCTGCGCAGAGATATCCTTGATATCGAACTGCACCAGCCCCTCAACATCAATTTTGAAACGCCGGTAGTTGTTAGAGAATATCAGTAACCCGCCAGGCTTGAGCAACGCCATCGCCGAGCGCACCAAAAACGGATGGTCACGTTGAACGTCTAGCACGTCCTGCATGCGCTTGGAGTTGGAGAAGGTCGGCGGATCCATAAAGATAAGATCAAACCGCTCACGCCGCGGGCGGTCCAACCACTGTAAGCAGTCTGCTTGTATAAACTGATACTGCGCCCCCTCTAACTTATTCAAAGTGAAGTTGCGCTGCGCCCACTCAAGGTAGGTTGCCGACATATCCACACTGGTGACCGACTTCGCTCCGCCTGCTGCAGCGTGCACACTTGCTGTCGCGGTATAGCAGAAAAGATTGAGTACATCCTTCCCTTTGGCTAGCTGCTGAATACGCTTGCGTACCGGGCGGTGGTCCAGGAAGAGGCCCGTATCTAGAAAGTCACGCAAGTTCACCTCAAACAGGCACCCATGCTCACGCACCAAATCGGTGCGACCCTGCTGCGCCTGGCGCTGATACTGATCTGCGCCCGCCTGTCGCTTACGCTGCTTCAGTACGATATTGTCGGCACCGCACTCAAACACACGTCCGACAACGTTGACGCTATCTTGTAGACGGCGGAACGCTTTTACAGGGTCAACCGACGCAGGTGGCGCGTACTCTTGGATAACAATCTGATCACCGTAGCGGTCTATCGCGACCGCGTACTCAGGCAGGTCTGCGTCATAGACTCGGTACGCCTCTATCTGCTCACGCTTAACCCAGCGCGACAAGGCTTTCAGATTCTTGCGTAGGCGGTTCTCCAGCATTTGCGCTTGTTCTGAAAGCGCGCTTGATGCATCAAACTCAGCGGCGCGCGCTTCGCGCTGCTCCTGCTTAAAAATGTTAAAGATCAGCAACTGGCTAGCAAGCGCTCCGTTAAAGAGCTTGTAGATGCGCTCCGCCTTTACCCCCATCACTTTTCCAAGCTCTGGGTTTGAGGTGAACACAGCGGCTCTCCAGCCGCCACAGTGGCGCTTCAAGAAGCTACCGATCTCAGCGTAAAGAAAGCGCAGACTCGACTGCTCACCTAGACGCTCGCCGTAAGGAGGGTTAGTAACAACCAAGCCGCGTTCAACTGACTCGGGATTAAGACTGGCAAGATCACAGCGCTCAAATTGAATAAGCTGCTCTACACCCAGCTCAATGGCATTGCTGCGAGCTCTGTCGAGCACCTGAGCATCGGCGTCGTAGCCGGCGAGCTTTGGCAGGTTGCGCGCCATACCCGCCTCGCGCCGCGCCAGCGCATCCTCACGTAGCTCATTCCAACGAGCGGGCTGATGTTGCACCCAGCGATCAAAGCCGAACTGGCGCCGTTTTAGGCCCGGGGCGATATCCGCAAGGATCATAGCCGCCTCTGTCAGCAAGGTTCCTGACCCACACATGGGGTCGAGAATCAGCTCAGGCATCTCCTCAGTGGTTGCGCTCACACCCGCACGAATCAGTATCGCTGCAGCGAGGTTCTCCTTCATCGGCGCAGCCCCCGCCAACAGCCGATAGCCGCGCCGATGCAGACTCTCTCCAGAGAGGTCGATAGCGATCTGAGCTTGGTCACGTTTGAGGTGCACATTAATGCGCAGGTCGGGACGTTTACGATCAACTGAGGGGCGGCTACCGGTTTTATCGCGCACTGCGTCCACAATGGCATCTTTGACCTTCAAGGCGCCAAAGTGCGTGTTGTTGATAGCGTCGGAGCGGCCATTGAAATCAACCGTAATAGTCCCTTCTGGGCGCAAATGAGAGAGCCAGTCAATTGCGTAAACGCCGTCATAGAGTGCTTGCGCGTCGGCAGCGGGTACGAGATCGAGCAGCAGCAGAACGCGGTTAGCCAAACGCGACCAAAGGCAAGCGCGGTAGGCAAAATTGATATCCGCGTCAGCTCGAACACCTGCCTGAGTTAGCTTAAGCGAAGTTGCGCCAAGAAGTTTAAGCTCCTCTAATAGAGGCTCCTCTAACCCTTTGGGACAGGTAATAAATAGTTCCATAAAGCCCTCTGATGCGCGATCTTATCCAGGATTGTTGAAATAAATTCAACTATTTTTTCAGCGATCCCAGTGCTCACTTAAGCTACTGAAAAGGCAGTCAATATTGCCACTGCGTAAGCGTTAAATTTATCGGCCCAGCACTACAGATAGCATTTTTAAATTACACACTTAACGGTTTTACGTTAAAAGTAATAGGGTAAACAGTCATTCTGTTTACCGCCAACGGTAGTCAGGACTCTCTTAAGATTATCTTGAACTATCGACGTAAGATCAAAACAAGAGGCGTTGTTTATGAGAAAACAGAAACGAGATCGTAGCTCTACTCTATACAAGCGTGGTTTTACCGCTGGACTCGAAGGCAAATCCCAAACCGATTGCCCTGTCTCGTCCACGGATCTTCGCAGTTATTGGATGAACGGCTGGCGCGAAGGTAGAGAAGCTCACTGGAGCGGCATGTCCGGCGTTTCTGCAATACAGGCAAATCCTGCCCTACATTAACTCAAATTTCTCAACTAGCAGCGGCTCCCCTCGGGGAGCCGAATTGTTTTCATACCAGCGTCAATCTGCTCCAAGCTACTTTCAAGAGCGGAAAAGCCCTCATCTCATAGCTCAGTGCTTACGGTCGCGAATCGCCTCTGCACATTCACGTACTAACTGCGGACCGCGATAGATAAAGCCGGTGTAGATCTGCACCAGACTTGCGCCTGCCTCGATCTTCTCAATGGCGTCAAAACCCTCTGTGATACCACCTACGCCGATGATTGGAAGGGCACCATTTAGCTCAGCCGCGAGTGTCTGAATCGCCTGTGTAGAGAGGTTGCGCACGGGGGCACCACTGAGACCACCCGCTTCAGTGGCGACTGCTGAGTCGCCCACCCCGTCCCGACCAATTGTTGTGTTGGTTGCTATTACGGCATCTATCTCAAAGCTCTTGAGCGCACTCGCAGTGGCTACAAAACCCGCCTCATCCATATCCGGTGCTATTTTAACTGCTACAGGCACGTAGCGCCCATGAATTCCACTGAGGCGCGCCTGCTCGCTTTTCAGCGCATCCAAGAGTTGATTGAGCGAATCGCCCTCTTGCAGACTGCGCAAGCCCGGCGTGTTTGGCGAGGAGATGTTTACCGTGATGTAGCTGGCATAGGGATACACCTTACGCATGCAGAAAAGGTAATCATCGGCAGCATTCTCATTGGGGGTATCTTTGTTCTTGCCGATATTGATGCCCAGCACACCTTTAAAGTTGGCGCGTTCGATATTAGCGATAAGCTGGTCCACACCAAGGTTATTGAAGCCCATACGGTTGATGATGGCGCTGTGCTCTGGAATGCGGAACAGACGAGGCTTAGGGTTACCAGGCTGAGGGCGGGGGGTAACAGTGCCCACTTCGACAAAACCGAATCCCATAGCTGCCATACCATCTATCGCTGAGGCATTCTTATCCAGACCTGCCGCGAGGCCCACGGCGTTTGGAAAGCGAATCCCCATCACATCCACCGGTGCTTCTACCTGGCGCGCACCCATGAGCGCTGGCAGCCCAAACTCGGCGGCGAGGTTCATCCCAGCCAGTGCAAGGTCATGTGATTTTTCTGCATCCATACGGAACATCAACGCGCGAGCTAAGTCGTAGATCATTCTCAATCCAGCTTGTTAATCAAGGAGGCGCGAGTATACCTGATCAGGGCACCCCAAATACAGTTTGGGGCAAATGGAGCTCCTAGAGTTTTTCGATAGAGCTGAAACGACCCTGCTCATCAAAACGGATGCGGAAACGACCACGAATCCCCGTGCGTGTGATAAAAGGTTGAAGAATATTGGCAGGAAAGCTGACACGCCGACCATCAATACTGTAAGCCAATACCGTACGTGCACTGCCACGGTAGACACGCAGATACTCATCCTCGGGGATATTCAGATCCACAACGACCTGTTTGGCTTTGGAGAAGTTAAATTCGGGAATCTTTGCCATTTCTACTTTAAGACTCAACAAATTGCACTGCGGCGACTAATCTTAAACAATAGATATTAAACGCTAAACGACTTTTTGCCAGTCACGTTTTTGCTAGGTCTCTTCGAGTGAGTCTTAGATATAGGGAGCAGTGTGAGCGAACATAAACAACATGACCGCCTGATGCGTTATATCGGTCTGGCGGGCGTCGACGCGCGCGAAAATGAGAACGCGCAACGCTGGGGGCGTATTTTAGAGTGGCCACTGCTGATTCTCGCGTTTTGGATTCTGATTGACTGGTACCACCAGCAGGCCAGCGTAGGGAGCCACTCATACCTACCCCTTTCAGACTGGATTGTCTGGAGTTTCTTCGCTGTCGAGCTGACCCTGATGCTCTGGCTGGTGGATCGCCCCGGTCGCTATCTAAAACAGAACTGGCTCAGTCTGTTTATAGTCTTGGCCGGCATCCCACTGACGATAGAGGCGGTCGATTTTAACTCTGGGATCCTGCGCTCGCTCCGACTGCTACTCTTCTTCGGAATTCTAATCCGTCTATCGGCAGATCTGCGGTCCGTATTGGGACGACACAATCTAGGTATTACACTCCTAGTGGCTCTAGGCTTTCTTGTGCTTGCCGCCTTTCTCATATCAGGCCTAGACCCAGCCTTTAAGGATCCAGTTGATGGCTTCTGGTGGGCTTGGGTTACCATGACCACCGTAGGCTATGGCGACCTTGTTCCGACTACCCTTGAAGGGCGACTGGTGGGCATGTTGCTGATTCTCGTGGGTATTGCAATCTTCTCGCTACTTACCGCCAGCTTCTCCGTCTTTTTCATCGAGAGAGATGAGAAGGAGATGGTCGATCGCGAGCAGACCACCCTACTGAAAATTCAGATGCTGGAAGCGCGCCTGGAGCGTATCGAAAACCAGTTGCATACTGCTGTGTCTGCGCTTGAGCGGATGGAGACCTTAGAGGCGGATAAACGGGCGCCCCAAAAGCACCCGCCGGAAACCTAACCTCTTACTAATTGACCTGCTCGACAGCACGGAGCGCGTCATGAAGATCCGTGTAGCGGTGTTTAAAGCCACTCTGGATTAGCCGCTCGGGTACCACTTTGAGCCCCTCCGTTAGTAGAGTACTCGCCTCAGAGCCAAGCATGAGTCTTACAGCGAACGCTGGCATAGGAAAAAGGGCGGGTCTATTTAGGCTTGCCGCATAGGCCTTCACAAACTCACGATTACGAGCAGGTTTGGGTGCCGTGAGATTGAACGCGCCACTGAGTTCGGCGTTATCGAGTAGGTGCAGAATCGCTTGCACTTCGTCATCCAGATGAATCCAGGGCATCCACTGCTTGCCGGACGCTATGGGTCCGCCACCACCGAGAAGAAACGGCAATCGCATCTTCGCCAAGGCGCCCCCTTTACCCAACACAATCCCCGTACGTATCAGGCAGACGCGCGTTCCAAAGGCCTCTGCCGCGCGAGCAGCAGACTCCCAAATTTGACACAACTCGGCAGAGAAATCATCACAGTGGGGCTCTGAGGCTTCCGTAACCAACTCATCGCTGCTGCAAGCACCATAAAAGCCAATCGCCGAACCTGAAATCAGTGTTTGAGGTGGTTCAGACTGCTGCCCTAACCACTGGACTAGTGCCTCGGTAGTTTGCTTTCGGCTCGACAGCAGTAGCGCTTTGCGAGAAGCACTCCAGCGTGCATCAGCAATTGGCGCGCCAGCAAGATTCACCACCGCATCAATGGGTTGATCAATATCGGACAGCAAACGTACCGTCTTTACAGAGCCGTTTTGTGGGCTGCTGTTATGAACCCAGGCTATAACCTCATCACCCCGCTGCAGAAGTGCCTCAGACAGAGCTGTGCCAATAAAACCGCTCGCACCAGTAATTAAAACGCGCACCTATTACTCCTCAAGCCAGTTACACGGTCAACAAAAGACCGTTTACGTAGCTCAGCGTTGGTCAGACCAGTGCTGATGCCAAGGAACCTAGAGCGCAAGGGAGTCAAAGACGCTTCTACAGAAGCGGTCGAGATAGGGGTATTATGCGTAGCAGCAGATCCGACAACTGATTCAGAGGTTTCAACCTAGATGTTTACAGGCATAGTTCAGGGCACCGCAGAGATACTCGCAATTGAACCGGCAGACCAGTTTATAGCGCTGCAGCTGAGGTTTCCCGCCAGTGCAGGTACAGACTTCAGTATTGGCGCAAGCATTGCCCTCAACGGCACCTGTCTGACAGTGCGCAAATTCGACGGCAGCGATGTTTGGTTCGATGCCATCGCTTCCACGCTAAAATTGACAAACCTTGGCGAGCTCAAGGTGGGCAATAAAGTGAACTTTGAGCGTGCTGCAAAGATTGGTGACGAAATTGGTGGCCATCTGATGTCGGGCCACATCATTGATACAGTGCAGATTAGCGCCATAGAGCGCACTGATACCAACTGCTGCATCAGTTTCGAGCGACCTGCAAAGTATGCGCGCTATCTACTGGACAAGGGTTTCGTTGGTCTCAACGGCTGCAGCCTGACTATGACCGATGTCACCGATGAGACCTTCAGCGTCTGGCTGATCCCCGAGACTCTGGAGCGCACGCTGTTTGGAGCCGCGCAGGTGGGTGAGCGAGTCAATCTGGAGATAGACCCGCAAACCCAAGCGATCGTAGATACGGTCGAGAACTATCTCGCCAGTCGACAGACCACAGAGAGCATCTAACGGTAGAGTGCGTCGTTGAAGGGGTCGAGTGGGTTCTCGAGCTTGTGATCAGCCTTGAAGTAGAGCACCCTCCCCTCAAATTTCAGACCTTGGGACGCAAACCAGCGCTCTGACTGCTCGCGCCCCTCTTG
>JABXHP010000212.1 GCA_013373575.1 Oceanospirillaceae bacterium
ACCGATGGTGACTTTAACTTCTGAGGTAGCGCTGTAGGTTTTGCCACCCGCTTGAACAACGGCAGATACGTTAGTGGTTTTACCCATACGTACGCGAGTTGAGAAGTCGGCATTAGTGCCAGCTGGCACCATAAACTGTGCTGCCAGAGGAGTCGGATTGTTCTCGATAAAGATCGCAATCGACTCAACATCTGCCAGATCTGTGCTTACAGAAACTGGCACAACTGCGCCGTTCTCTGCGATAGCTGGTGCTTTCAACATTACGTTAGCGCTCGCCTCAGCGCTGCCACCGTAAAGTGCATTCATTGCTGATGCCTGATCTTTTGCTGCAAACGCATCTTTATTCCATGCTGCCAACGCTACGCGTGGCATCAATGCACCCATGCCCATCAGAGCGCCGCTTGCTGCGATCGCTTTGACAACTGTACGACGATTCATGCTCATTTCTACTCCACCTGCTCGTATCAGTACTGATAAATGTATTCGACAACTGCGTCGATTTCGTCTTCTGTCAGAATGTTATGCTTGCCCATAGGTGGCATAATCGACAGAGGGTTTTTAGCCGTTGCATCCCAAATCTGCGCGCGAAGCTCCGCTTTATTCGGGTAACGAGCCTTCATTGCGATAATCATTGGTCCCTGATTACCCGGCTGATTCGCGATTGGGTCGGGAATCTCATGACAAGCAATACAGTTACCGCGTGATTTACCGTGGTAAACGTCCTGCCCTTCTTTGATCATATCTCCGTGTGAACCGGCTACAGCAGTAGCAGAGACACCCAGCGTCAGACCAGTGATCGCGAGGGTTGATATCAACTTACGCATGGTCACTCCTTCCAGTGATAAATACGCCTTTAGGCGCTCTTTTTATAATATCGGGAGTGCTCAACCAAAGATTGACCACTCCCGCATCTTGCCATTTACTGACTAGATTCTGCCATGTAAGCAACAGCGTTGGCTACCGCTTCGTCGGACAGGTCTGACCGTCCGCCTTTCGCAGGCATCATACCCGCGTCGCCAGCGAAACCGTTAATCGCATGATTAACCATGGTTTCCATACCCTGAGCGATACGAGCTTCCCATGCACCTTTGTCACCTACCTTAGGTGCACCAGCAATTCCCATGCCATGACATGCAGCACATGCCTGTTCATAGGTCGCCTTGCCAGCTAACGCAGCCTCGGAGAGAGCAGCAGGGCCCGAAGAAGCTCCTTCCTCTTCAACCTCTACACCAAGCTCCTTCAGACGCTCCTGTTCCATCTTCTTCTCTAGCTCGTGCTGAGCTTCGTGAGAAGCCGCTGGGCCATCCGCACCTTCCATAAAGTGCCCGACAGGTGTAACACCGCCGATAGAACCCGTTACCTGCATCGCAGCAGGATCCGCACAATCGGTCATACAGCGCGTGTTGTTGACGTCAGGGCGAGGATCGACGAAGAAGTTCGGCTCGTTAGGCATCTTAACGTCAGCGAGGTTCTCGTTGGTCAGTACAAACTCTTCATCCACCAAATCATTGAGGTAGAGAACGTACGCAGAGATCGCATATGTCTCGTCAGGCGTCAGCGAACGTGGCGCTGGGAATGGCATCGCACGGTAGATGTAGTCATACAGCGTAGACGCGTAAGGCCAGTATGAACCAACAGTCTTAGTCGGACGCTCCTGCGCTAGAGTGCCTTGACCACCCGCAAGCACAGGCCAACGCCCCTCACCTTCACCGAACAGACCGTGACAAGCTGCACACTTCTCTTCGTAAAGGCCTTCACCGTCTAGTACGCTGCCTTCACCTACGGGAAGACCCATACCGTCAGGGCGTACATCAATATCCCAACCGGCTATCTCTTCAGCGGTCGCAGTGCGACCAAAACCAAAGTTTTCACCAGCGTTTACAGCACCTGCTACCAGCGAAGCCGAAACGGCTGCGGCTACTAGGGTAGGCTTAGCTAACTTGAACATTCTTAACCTCCCCAGTGTTTGATACCTGCCAAGTGTGGATCGCGTTCTTGTGGTAGATAGACTCAACACCACGAACTTCACGCAGCTGTTTCAGAGTAGGCTGTACGTAGCCAGTCTCGTCAATTGCACGCGCCTGTAGCAACCAAGGCTGCCCATCCCACTTAGTTACAAGGCTGAAGCGTGTAAGCGCTTTCTCAAGCACCAGACCTTTGAGGTTAGCTGGCGTCCAAGAGACACCACCGTCAAAGGAGATATCAACCTGTTTAATCTTGCCACGACCAGACCAGGCTATGCCTTCGATCTCGATCATACCAGAGCCCTTGATTGGGTTCTCTGGACAAGGCGATGTGATAACCGAGTTACACTCCTGCACAAAAGTAAACTTACGTGCACGGCCATCGGCCATAAGGTCGGTGTACTTCGATGTCTCTTCACGGTGGTACCAAGGCTTATCGCCCACTTCCAGACGACGCAACCACTTGATTGAGGTGTTACCTTCCCAACCTGGGTTCATCAGACGTACAGGGTAGCCTTGCTCTGGACGCAGCATTTCACCATTCTGAGCGTAAACGATAAGAGCGTCATCAAGACACTTCTCCAGAGGAATTGAGCGGCTCATGTGAGCGCCGTCAGCACCCTCAGCCAGCACCCACTTACCTTCTGGTTTAACACCCGCTTCTTCAAGCAGAACTTTCAGAGGCACACCGGTCCACTCACAACAAGAGAGCATTCCGTGAGTAAACTGCAGCGCTTCCATCTGAGTACCACGCCACTCCATACCACCGTTAGCAGGACACTCTAGGAATTTGATCACTGAGACTGAAGGGAAACGCATCAGATCTTCCATAGTGAAGATCAGTGGGCGCTCTACCAGACCGTGGATAATGAGTCGGTGCTCTTCAGGATTAATCGTCGGCACACCACCATGGTAACGCTCAAAAACCAGACCGTTAGGGGTGATGATACCTTTTAGTTCGTGTAGCGGAGTCATCGAGATAGAAGAGATAGACTCGGCTGTGAGCCATGGCACTGTACGACGTACAACATGACTCTCAAATTTTGACGGCTGACCGTATGGGTACTCGATTACACCGTGACCCAACATACGACCCCAAGATGGCTCGTTTGGTGGGAGGTTACCAGTGTTGATCATTGAGTCAGCAGCGCTTACGCCGCCGGCAACTGTTGCTGCGGCCATACCGCCAACTGCTGCAATACCTTTACGGAGAAAATCACGACGATCGTTTACAGTCATCCCTTCGGATTCTGAAGCGAGCTGCTGCATGAGCTCACGAGTCGACGGCCCTTTGATGATGTTTCCCATCAATGCCTCCCGGCTGTGTTAATTTTATTGATCCCGGAACGATATTAGTTAACAGCGATATAGTGTTCAAGAACTACATATGCTTATTACGAAACGTTCTATATCAGATTGGCTTAGTAGCAATCGTACTAACTAAATTACGTTTTAACGCTCTTACCCTACTAAAGATGAGTAGAAGTTGAACCCCCTAAAAGCTAAACCTCGACTAATTGGGGATGCCGACCATTTTGAACTGGTAGTTTTGACAGGCTTAGTTGGCTTGGTTAGCTTGGTTAACAGTTACATTTAAAGGTTAGGTGCATAGGCTCCTTCACCCCGCATGCAGAGACGACAGTGAGCATGAATCGTCTGGGCTGATGCGAGGCAGCATTCAATCTGCCGAAGACAGCCCCTGGGGTAAAGCACCTATGGAGATTTTAGGGGTATTAGAGGTTTCGCAGATCAATTTTC
>JABXHP010000301.1 GCA_013373575.1 Oceanospirillaceae bacterium
AAAGGAGATGCGCGCATCCGCCAGGTGAGTGATGTATATCGCAGCCCAACTAGTATAAAGAACCCGCAGGTGCACTGATGGCAGAATCACGATTCGAACGCTGGTCGCGCCTCAAATCGGAGGAGCGTCAAGAGAGCTCTCTTAGTGCCGAGGAGATTGCGCAGAGAGAAGCTGTTGAAGTTGCTGAACAGAAGCAAGAGCAAGCGCTTGATGATAACGAGCAGCTTAGCGATGAAGAGGTCCTTGAGAAATACGAGCTGCCCGATCCTGACAAGATCGAACTCGGCATGGATATAAAAGGATTCATGAATAAAGAAGTGCCCGAAGCCTTGCGCCGCCGAGCACTGCGTTCTCTGTGGCGGTCGAATCCAGTGCTCGCTGTTTTAGATGGGCTCAATGACTACGATGAGGACTTCAACACCCTGACTACCGGGGCTGAGGGTGTGCAGACTCTGTACCAGGTAGGTAAAGGGATGTTTGATAAGGCGTTGCGTGCAGAAGAGAAGCTGCTTCAGGCGAGCCAGATAGAGGCAGAGATCCAGTCTGGGGAGCAAAACGTAGGTTCTCCAGTTGGGCCGACGGAACCTGAGGTGCTGACTCCTGCGCCGCCAATTGCAGATACGGCGGGCAATCAAAAAGAGTTAGCTCAGTTCGAAGCTCAGGAAGAGCTTGAGACATACGGTGAGTCGTCTGAATCTGCGCCGGCGCGATACAGGCCCCGTATGAGTTTTAGTTAAAGGAAAGCTAAAGGTCCGACGATTAACGCTGTACCAAGGTAAAAACAAAAGGAAATAAACTTGGAAAATACTGCGGAAAAACAGTGCCCCCGTTCGATAACCCCTGAAGATCGAGCGCGGGCCCAAATATACCAGTTGCTGGGCACTTTGCTGAGCAATCCCCCGTCTGCAGAGCTGCTCTCTGGGCTCGCTGCCATAAATGGCGATCAGACTCCAGTAGGGCAAGCGAGTCAGAATCTTGCGAAGCTTGCCGCGCGCACCGAAGTGTCCAGTGCAGAGCGAGAGTTCAACAATCTCTTTATTGGTCTCGGGCGGGGCGAGCTACTGCCCTATGCCAGTTACTACTTAACCGGATTCCTGAATGAGAAGCCATTGGCGGACCTTCGCACCGATCTAATGCGTCGCGGTATCGAGCGAAATGCAGATGTGAAGGAGCCCGAGGATCACATGGGTACGCTGTGTGAGATTATGGCTGGCATCATCACTGACGAGTTTGCTTGCGACAGTGATCTCGAGTCGCAAAAGGCCTTTTTTGATGCTCACTTGTCGAAGTGGGCAGAGTTATTTTTTACCGATTTAGAAGAAGCGCAAAATGCTGTGTTCTATGCCCCAGTTGGCTCCCTCGGGAAAGCTTTCATGGCGGTAGAGAGCGAGGCTTTTGCAATTCAGTAACTGGGACTTGTTGGTCCCTTAAATCAGGTGGAGGTGTTCCATGGAGAACCAAACGCGTGAAAACAGCCGTCGCCGCTTCTTGCGGTTGGCAGTGACAGCAGCTCCGGCTGCCGTCGCAGTGGCAGTTGCACCGAAAGCCGCCGCTCAGGCCGCCGCTGATGGCGTTCCGAAGAGTAGAGGCATTCGCGATACTGATCACACACGCAAATATCTGGAATCGGCTCGCTTCTAAGCATTGGTAGGTACTCTCTGCGGTTGCGTGATGCCCACAGAGAGTTCGCTTTTGTAAAGGACGAGAATAATAAAAACATGAGGTAATAGGCATGTTAAGAAAGAAAACGAATGGGGTAGCGAAAGGCTCCCGTGCGGGCTCTTTACTTTCATCGCTTGCAGCCAAAACACTTGATCGTCGTTCATTCCTGGCGGCGTCTGGTGTTGCTGTAGGTGGGTTAGCAACCTTGTCTCTCGGCTCTTCGCGAGTGCAGGCTGCAACACCATCCGACGCGGGTGGTGAAGTGGTGCGCAAGAAATCAGTATGTACCCACTGTTCAGTGGGCTGTACTGTCGAAGCAGAGGTACAAAACGGTGTTTGGACTGGTCAGGAGCCTGGCTGGGATAGCCCATTTAACCTAGGCGCACACTGCGCCAAAGGTGCGGCAGTTCGTGAGCATGCTCACAACGATCGCCGTCTCAAACATCCGATGAAAATGGTCAACGGAGAGTGGACCAAAATCTCTTGGGATCAAGCGATCAATGAGATCGGCGACAAGATGTTGCAGATCCGCGAAGAGAGTGGCCCAGACTCAGTCTACTGGCTTGGTAGTGCGAAGTTCTCCAACGAGCAAGCCTACTTGTACCGTAAGTTCGCTGCCTACTGGGGTACGAACAACATTGACCACCAGGCACGTATCTGTCACTCAACTACGGTTGCGGGCGTTGCGAACACCTGGGGTTACGGTGCTATGACCAACTCCTACAACGATATCCATAATTCAAAAGCGATCTTCCTGATTGGGGGTAACCCAGCTGAAGCACACCCAGTGTCGCTGCTGCATATCCTCAAGGCCAAGGAAGAGAACAATGCGCCTTTGATCGTATGTGACCCACGTTTCACACGCACCGCAGCACATGCTGACGAGTACGTGCGCTTCCGCCCGGGCACAGACGTAGCGCTGATTTGGGGTATCCTCTGGCACATCTTTGAGAACGGCTGGGAAGATAAAGAGTTTATCCGCACACGCGTTTACGGCATGGATGATATCCGCGACGAAGTGAAACGCTGGACTCCAGCTGAAGTTGAGCGCGTAACTGGTACTCCAGGTGCACAGCTTGAGCGTGTGGCCCGCACGTTGGCCAACAACCGTCCAGGCACTGTTATCTGGTGTATGGGTGGTACTCAGCACACCAATGGTAACAACAATACGCGTGCTTACTGTGTGCTTCAGTTGGCACTGGGTAACATGGGTGTCGCCGGTGGCGGTACCAACATCTTCCGTGGCCACTGTAACGTACAGGGCGCGACTGACCTTGGAGTTCTGGCAGATACATTACCGGGTTACTACGGTCTGGCAGCGGGCTCTTGGGCACACTGGGCACGTGTTTGGGATGAAGATCTCGACTGGCTCAAAGGTCGCTTCGCAACCATGGATAAAGATGGCAAGCAGCGTCCAATGATGAACGAGAAGGGTATCCCCGTTTCTCGTTGGATCGACGGTATTCTCGAAGCTAAAGAGAATCTCGAGCAGCCGGACAACACTCGCGCTATGGTGCTTTGGGGTCACGCTCCAAACTCGCAGACGCGTATGCTCGAGATGAAAGAGGCGATGGAAAAGCTCGACCTTCTTGTCGTAGTGGACCCATTCCCAACAGTCTCTGCGGTGCTGCACGATCGCAAAGACGGTGCGTACCTACTGCCCTCGACAACTCAGTTCGAGAACTCAGGTTCAGTAACCGCATCTAACCGTTCGCTGCAGTGGCGTGAGAAGATTGTTGAGCCGTTGTTCGACTCGAAAGTCGATCACGAGATCATGAAGCTGTTTTCTGACAAGTTCGGCTTCACTGATCGTATGTTCCGCAACATCAAGGTCGAGGGTGATATTCCTAACACTGAGGACATCACTCGCGAATTTAACCGTGGAATGTGGACTATCGGGTATACCGGTCAGTCTCCAGAGCGTATCAAAAAGCACATGCAGTACCAGCATCACTTCGACAAGACGACACTACGCGCTGTAGGTGGTCCGTGTGATGGCGATGTTTACGGTATGCCATGGCCTTGCTGGGGTACGCCAGAGATGAATCACCCAGGTACGCCAAACCTCTACGATATGTCGTTGCCTGTGTCTGAGGGTGGTCTCACCTTCCGTGCTCGCTTCGGTGTAGAGCGTGATGGCGAAAGTCTGTTGGCAGATGGTGTCTACTCGAAAAACTCGGAAATCAAAGATGGTTACCCAGAGTTTACGATGCAGATGCTGATGGACCTTGGCTGGGATTCTGACCTCACAGCAGAGGAGCGTGCATCTATTGACGCTGTTGCCGGTCCTAAGACCAACTGGAAAACAGACCTCTCAGGTGGTATCCAGCGTGTAGCGATTAAGCATGAGTGTGCACCGTTCGGTAATGCGAAGGCGCGTGCAATTGTTTGGAACTTCCCAGACCCAGTGCCGCTTCACCGTGAACCGCTCTACACAACGCGTCGTGATCTGGTTGCTGAGTACCCAACTTATGCTGACAAGACCTTCTGGCGTGTACCCACCTTGTATGAGTCAATCCAGAAGAACGACTTTAGCAAAGAGTTCCCAATCATTCTGACCTCGGGTCGACTGGTTGAGTACGAGGGTGGTGGTGATGAGACACGTTCTAACCCTTGGCTGGCAGAGTTGCAGCAGGATATGTTCATCGAGGTTAACCCGCGTGATGCGAACAACCTGAACATTCGTGACGGCAATGATGTCTGGGTCTCTGGTCCTGAAGGCGGTCGCATTAAGGTTAAGGCGATGGTTACCGAACGTGTGGGTGAGGGCGTTGCCTTCATGCCGTTCCACTTCGGTGGGCACTTGGAGGGTAAAGACCTTCGGTCGAAATACCCAGCAGGTTCAGATCCATACGTTTTGGGTGAATCAACCAACACCATTCAAACATACGGTTACGACTCGGTTACCCAAATGCAGGAAACCAAAGCGACCCTATGTGCGATAGAGCCAGCATAAGAGGAGGTGTAGAAGATGGCACTTGAAGGACAAGCACGCGCAAAGTTCCTTTGCGACGCCGAACGCTGCATCGAATGTAATGCTTGCGTCACGGCTTGTAAAAACGAGCATGAAGTCCCTTGGGGCATCAACCGCCGTCGCGTTGTTACCATCGAAGATGGTAAGCCAGGCGAGCGTTCGATCTCGGTAGCTTGCATGCACTGTTCAGATGCGCCTTGTATGGCGGTCTGCCCAGTGGACTGTTTCTACCAGACCGACGACGGCATTGTATTGCACTCCAAGGATCTCTGTATCGGATGTGGCTACTGCTTCTACGCTTGCCCATTCGGCGCACCACAGTTCCCGCAAGCGGGTAACTTCGGTAGCCGAGGCAAGATGGACAAGTGCACATTCTGTGCAGGTGGTCCGGAAGAGGACAATTCAACTGTGGAGTTTGCTAAGTACGGACGTAACCGCATCGCAGAGGGTAAATTGCCAATCTGTGCGGAGATGTGTTCGACCAAAGCGTTGTTGGCCGGTGACGGCAACGATGTGGCAGACATCTATCGTCAGCGCGTCATTAACCGAGGTTTCGGTTCAGGCGCATGGGGATGGGGCACAGCCTACGAGAAGAAAGCCTAATAGGGCTTTGTCCGGGGCCTTCGGGCCCCGGGTTATCTCTAACAGCTTCATTTAGTGGATTCTATTGGAGTGCTCTTATGAACTTCAAAGCGGTAACTGCTGCCCTGCTGTTGGTAGCATCACTGTTCAACACCAGTTGGGCGAACGAGACGGCGCCTGTCGTTGATCGAACCTCAACCGGCGGTGCTCAGACACTGGAAGACATCATGGCGCGTCAGGCGCAGTTGAACGTCGACGAGCGCTTCAGATCGGAAAATATTGGAGATCCTAGCCGTGCCAAGGCGATAACGGAACAGCTAGGAACCAATGGCGGTGCTTCGGACTCAGAGGTTTACCGAGCAATACGTTATAACGAAATTGATCCAAGTCTGCAGCAACGCGGGCCCGCAGCCGAAGTGTTAATTCAGGACGCTGGTATGCCTTGGTACAAACTGCGTGAAGGTCCAGTCATCACCTATGGCGGCGGTGCCTTGCTCGGTATCATCGGCTTGCTGATTGTCTTTTACTTCGTCAGGGGGCGTATCATGATTGATGGCGGACCCGCGGGTACAACAATTGAGCGATTCAAAGCTATTGAGCGTTTTGGTCACTGGTTGCTGGCGGGCTCTTTTATTGCCCTGGGAGTTACCGGTTTGCTAGTGCTTATGGGGCGTAAGTTCCTGATACCGGTGATCGGTCCCGAGGCTTTCGCGACACTAGCGGCGGGATCAAAGTTCATCCACAACAACATCGCTTGGGCATTCATGATTGGCCTGGTGATGACCTTCTTTATGTGGGTGGCACACAACATCCCCAACAAGCTGGACATCAAATGGCTGCTTGCCGGTGGCGGTATCTTCACTAAGTCTCACCCGTCGGCGAAGAAGTTCAATGCGGGCCAGAAGATCATCTTCTGGACAGTAATGATAATGGGCTTCTCGGTATCACTGTCAGGG
>JABXHP010000385.1 GCA_013373575.1 Oceanospirillaceae bacterium
GCTGATTCAAGCGTCAACTTTGTCGTCCGTCCTTGGGTCAACACCCCAGACTACTGGCCAACTTACTGGGCGATTACAGAACAGGTGAAGCTGCGCTTTGACGAAGAGGGTATCTCTATCCCTTACCCACAAATGGATGTGCACCTAAAACGTGAACTGGGTTAAGCGCCAGGACAGTGTTCTGTCTCCCAAAATTAAAAGGATTCTGGCGCTCTGACACGGCGCCAGAATCAGTCAAAAAAATACCTGCACCGATGCATAATTTTTGTGGTTTTTTGACGTTTTTTTCTCCATAGTTCGGCAATTACGCGGTAGTGCGTAGCCAACTCTTAGGAGAGTAAAAAAGATGAAAACTATGGTCAAAGGTTTGAGCCTTCTGGCGATTTCAATGGCCGCGGCTAGTTCCACATATGTCGCAGCTGAGCAGACAGTAAATGTCTACAACTGGTCAGACTACATCGCTGAAGACACAATTGAGAAGTTTGAGAATGAGACGGGCATCAAGGTTGTCTATGATGTCTACGATTCAAACGAAGTGTTGGAAGCTAAGCTGTTGGCCGGTAAAAGTGGCTACGACGTGGCTTTTCCAACCGCACGCCCATTTGCCGATCGGCACATCAAGGCGGGTCTCTACCAGCCCTACGATATCGCTAAATTGACCGGTTACGGCAACCTCGATGTCAACATTTTGCGCACGCTTTCCGATATTGACCCGAAAAATGAGATGCTGATTCCGTATATGTGGGGAACAACGGGTATCGGTATTAACGTTGATAAGGTCAAAGAGATCTTGGGTGAGGACGCCAAACTCGATAGCTGGAGTCTGTTGTTTGATCCCCAGACTGTCGCCAAGCTCTCGAGCTGCGGTGTGTCTCTAATGGATGATCCGACTGAGGTGTTCGTCGCTGCACGTGCCTTTGCAGGTGCTGAGCCAAACGACTACAGTAAAGAGGGGACACAGGCCGCTGTAGATGTCGTCTCCTCTGTGCGCTCCGATATCCGTTACTTCCATAGCTCGCAGTATATAAATGACTTAGCTAATGGCGACCTATGTGTTGCGCATGGTTACAGTGGTGACATCCTGCAGGCTAGAGATCGAGCCGCAGAGGCAGATAACGGGGTCAACGTCGCATACCTGGTGCCGCAGGAAGGTGCAGTAGTATGGACAGACGTTGCGGTACTGCTCGCAGATGCACCGCATCCATCTGAAGCTCATGCCTTTGTCGATTTTCTGCTGCGTCCCGAAATCATTGCAGAGATCACCAACTACGTCGCCTACGCGAATGCGAATTCCGTAGCCGAGTCGTTAGTTGATGAGGAGATTCGCGCCGATGCAGGTATCTACCCACCTGCCCAGACGCGCGAAAAATTCATTAGACTACAGACTCCGTCTGACCGTGAAACGCGTAACATAACGCGAGCTTGGACACGTGTGAAAACTGGCCAGTAAGCTAAGCCCAGAGGAGCCCTAAGGCTCCTCCAATCTCTATTTATCAGACTGCATCATGACCAATTCAACTCAAACGCACCTCATGGATGAGGAGCCGATCGTCCGCATCGAAGGTTTGACTAAAACCTTCGGTAGCATGTACGCCGTTTATGATATCAGCCTGCAAATTTATCGCGGTGAGTTCTTCTCACTGTTGGGCTCATCAGGGTGCGGTAAAACCACGCTACTGCGAATGCTTGCCGGTTTCGAAACGCCAACTCAGGGTCGTATCTGCATAGATGGCAAGGATATCACTGACGTTCCTCCCTACCGTCGGCCGATAAATATGATGTTTCAGTCCTATGCACTCTTTCCTCATATGAGTGTAATCGACAACATTGCGTTCGGCCTCAAGCAGGAAGGTATGCCAGCTGATGCTTGTAAAGAGCGGGTGGATGAGATGTTGGATTTAGTGCAGATCTCGGCTTTGGGTAAGCGCAAGCCGCATCAGCTCTCAGGTGGGCAGCGCCAACGTGTTGCCTTGGCACGCTCGCTAGCGAAACACCCGCGCATATTGTTGTTGGATGAGCCTCTCGGTGCGCTGGATAAGAAGCTGCGCGAGCGCACACAATTTGAGCTGGTTAATATCCAAGAGCGGCTCGGCATAACCTTCATTGTGGTAACCCACGATCAGGAGGAAGCGATGACAATGTCTAGCCGAGTCGCGCTAATGCGTGAGGGCCGTATCGAGCAGATCGATACTCCGCGAATGATCTATGAGTTTCCGCGGTCACGATATGCGGCTTCGTTCTTCGGATCGATAAATCTACTTCATGGCGTTGTCGACTCCCAGGATGAGGAGTGTATTAATGTACTCAGTGATGAGGCCGGTGGAATGCTCAGAGTCAACTACAGTCACCCCATAGCGATAGGGACGGACGTTACCGTAGCTGTGCGCCCAGAAAAATTGCGTTTGATCACTGCAGGAACCGATGAGCCCAACACGGTTGAGGGGGTGATTGAGGAGATCGCTTATCTGGGTGATGTCTCCATCTATCATGTTGATCTTGCATCGGGTAAGCGTATTCAATTCACCCAATCAAACACCCAGGCGCTTGCAGAGCAGCCGCTGGATTGGGGCCAAACTGTAACTCTAACCTGGCAGTCACAAGCAGCCGGAGTGCTGACTGAATGAGTCGGCTGCAACGCTCTATTAATTGGGGCAGGCTAGGTATTGCTGCGCTTCCCTGGTTCTGGTTAGGACTCTTTTTTGTTCTACCCTTTCTCTATGTATTGAAGATCAGCCTAGCTGAGCCGCAGCTTGCACAGCCGCCTTATATGGATCTGGTGCGCGAGTTTGAAGATGGCATCATGACGCTAGTGGTAAACTTTGGTAACTACCAGTTGCTGTTAGAGGATTCACTCTACATCAACGCACTGATGGGTTCACTTAAGGTGGCTGCTGTATCAACCTTCTTCGCTGTACTCATCGGTTACCCGATGGCTTACGCTATTGCGCGAGCGCCCAGTCACTGGCGTTTGCCACTACTAATGCTCATCATTTTGCCATTCTGGACTAGTTTTTTGATTCGTGTGTACGCCTGGATCGGGATACTCAAAAACAATGGTCTGCTAAATCAGTTTCTAATGTGGACGGGGTTGATCGATGCTCCGATTGATATTCTCTACACTCAGACAGCGGTGTACATCGGCATCGTTTATAGCTATCTACCCTTCATTGTGTTGCCGCTATATGCAACACTGGTACGGCTTGATCAGTCATTACTAGAGGCGGCTGCAGATCTTGGCTGCCCTCCACTTAAGCAGTTTTTGCTGATTACCCTGCCACTCTCTCTACCTGGCCTAATTGCCGGTTCCATGTTGGTGTTTATACCGGTCATGGGGGAGTTTGTTATACCCGATCTGCTTGGGGGGCCGAATACGCTTATGGTTGGCAAATTGATGTGGACAGAGTTTTTTGCAAACAAAGACTGGCCATTGGCCTCTGCTCTGGCGGCTGTGCTGCTGGTCGTTCTGATTATCCCGTTTGTGCTGCTGCGCCATATGGAGCAGCGTTCAGAGGAGGCTGAGTAATGTTCAAACGCTCGCCCTTTCTGTTCTCCACACTTGTTCTGGGATACGCATTTTTGTACGGTCCAATTTTTAGTTTGATCATCTATTCGTTCAATGAGAGTCGCTTAGTAACCGTTTGGGCGGGCTTTAGTACCAAGTGGTATGGCGAACTTTTGCGCAATGACCAAATCCTCTCAGCTGCTTGGTTGAGCATAAAAATCGCGGCGATGAATGCCAGTATCGCAACCCTGCTGGGTACCCTGACGGCGATCGTGCTGGTGCGTTTTCGTCGCACCAAGATGCGCTCCGCGCTAGATACTCTCGTAGCAGCCCCCCTAGTGATGCCCGAGGTGATTATTGGTCTCTCACTACTTCTTTTGTTTATCTCGATGGAGCGGCTACTCGGTTGGCCTGATGGGCGAGGCACCACGACTATTACCATCGCCCACGCTACATTCTCTATGGCCTATGTGACGGTAGTGGTACGCAGCCGGTTGGCTCACATGGACGAGTCCTTAGAGGAGGCCGCGATGGACCTTGGCGCGCATCCGTTCAAGGTATTCTTTCTGATTACGCTGCCGATAATTTCCCCGGCGTTACTTGCCGGTTGGCTGCTTGCATTTACGCTGTCGATGGATGATCTTATTGTTGCCAGCTTTGTATCAGGCCCCGGGTCAACTACCTTACCCATGGTGGTCTACTCGAGTGTGCGCTTGGGCGTTAGTCCCGAGATAAACGCCTTAGCAACCATTATGGTGCTTATTGTGAGTATCGTTGTGCTAATTGCCGGACGTGTAATCTACCTGCAAGAGAAGCGCAGCCAAGAGCTTCGTTAAATGTCTCTTGGCTGGTGTTTCAAGCGACTAAAGTTTTGAGGGGTGGCTTTAGTCGCCGAGATCCGGATCCGATTTACGGCGATCGAGTCGCTCAACCAACCCTTCGCGTTCCACTCTGAGCTTTTGCGCCTCCAATCGGTAGTCGAAGATCTCCTTGTACTGCCGGTCGACAATGCCCTCAAGCTCGTCAACACGTTTCTGCAGGCGTTTTAGGGTGAGAGACTGCTGCTCGTTAGCCTCCTGCAACCGCATCAGCATGTCTATACCCTCGCTCTCGGAATCATCCTTCTCAATGATCGAGGCGTTTAGCTCACTTGCTAGGTGGCTGAAGAGTGACCGTAGATCCGCGGCTTCGCGTTCGGAGTAGTTGATTGACTCCTCAACGGCTGAGTGAGCGGTGGCGGCACCAATAGAGCCGGCAAGACGCTGCTCTAGCATTCGGTGAAGTTCCATCAGTTCGATGATTGTAAGGGTGGAACGGCCACCGAGCTGAAGGTCTTCACAGACGCTCAGAAGCAGTTGCTCGGCCTTCTCTGAGTTGAGGTATTTGCGCAGAAGTTGTTCTGCCTCAATCATCTTCGGCTCGCGCAGGATGTATGACTCCAGTCCTGTGGGGCGGGCGTGACGATAAATTGAACCTGCATCATTCTCCATACAGTCAAACATCTCAGCACGCAGATTACGCTCCGCTTTTTGCGGGCGATAGGCGAAGCTGCCAACCATATAAAATATAAGATTCAGCGTCAGTGACCAGAAGACGCTGTGTGCCAGTGGGGGTAGTCCCTCAGTGCCGAACATCGCCTCAGGCCGCAACCAGAGTTGTCCGAACAGCCCCTCGCTCATCAGCGTTTGCGGTAACCAGCCTTCACGCACCATCGCCGGTGCAACCAACGTAAGTGCCCAAACGCTGTAGCCAACCAGTAGTCCTGCGGCAGCCCCAAAGCTATTGCCACCACGCCAAAAAAGACCTATCAGCCCCGCTGGCGCTAGTTGCAGGATGGCGGCAAAAGAGATCAGACCGAGGGATACCAATATGTAGGATGCCTGCATGATCTCTGCGAACAGATATGAGA
>JABXHP010000220.1 GCA_013373575.1 Oceanospirillaceae bacterium
GAGTTAGTAAGTCGTGGCGTTGCTCGAAGAGTACATTCAAAAGCTCCGCTATTGGTCGATAGCTTCAGCTTCGACAGGGTTGGATTTGAACTCCTAACTGCTCACTGGACAGTAGAAAAGGAGAAGCAAGCATGACAAGCTTCCAATTTGAGATACCTAACTTGTGGTCTGTCACTTCTGGCAGCCCTTTTCAAGAACTGGAGCGTATTCGTACCGAGTACCGCATAGGCGGTGCAGTATGAAAGTCTTCAATCAGCTTGTGCTGACCCTAGAGTCTGGTGAAGTAAAAATACAGCTCAAAGCCAGTAATGGTGGGCTTTTCAGCCTTACAGTACCTATTAATAGAATAGAGAATAATAGCTCTCCTTCCGCTCCTTCTGCCTCTTTTGGCGCCAATCTGTTGTGGCATACACCCTTTCAATTAGATGAGAGCGTGAAACCTGCCGCTAACGATCCAATTTACGATCTGGATTTTGATTTTGGTAGGCTTGAAACTACTACTAGGCCGCCCATGGGACGCTGGCCGAATCTTGATAAACGACTGTCTCTGTCCGCTGGTTCGGTTCTTGATAGGTTGATAATGGAACTTGAATCTTGGCTTGGTAGAAAGAGATTTCATCGTAAGCCTTTTGAACTTGCGATGGATGCAGTTCTGGCTAACCTCTGCGACTGTTACATTTCTGGTCAGCAACTGCTGCTCAACATGGGAAACACCAGTTACTGTCATCGCAAAAATAATTCTGAGGAGATCAACAATTCAGCGATTATAAAAATAGTCCAATTTTTGGAATCGCATGGATATATCTATCTAATAATTGGTAAGTCCAATCAGTTTGATCAGATATCCTCTTGGTGTGCGGCCAGATCCAAGCTGATTGCTCTGTTTGATCAAGCTCAGGCGTCAGTACGTCTGGCAGAAGGGTCTCCTTTAGCTGTGGTTAGAGAGCGTCCTACAAAGACTTATGGAGCCGATGGTATGGTTCGCAAGGAAGCTGGAGCTGTAATTAATTTCCCACCATCTAGTCGCGAGAATGCTCGGCTTGTCAAAGCAGGTGGGGTTCTGGTTGGATACACAGAGACATGGTGTAATCACACCGCTACGCTTCATGGCAGATATGTCGTTCCATGGCTGGTAAGGATCTTCATAGAGAATTCCTCGTTAGGCGGCCGCTTCTATGGTGATTACCAGAACTTACCTAAAGTTGAGCGTCATCAAATCCTGATAGATGGTGAGCAAACTGTAGAGCTGGACTTCAAGTCACTCCACTACGCCATGATGTATGCTCTGGTGGGCCTTCAGATGGAAGGCGACCCTTACGTTGTGAAAGGCTTCTCGCGGCAGACCATAAAACTAGTATCACTAATACTCGCCAATACGAGTCACATTCATGTCCTCAAAGGTCAGATCACGCAGAGTGGTAAGGCCGAGAATCAGAGACTGTATCCTGTTATTCGGCAGAAACTCGCTATCTACAATGAGCGTAAGAAGCGAGGTTTAGTATGCGAAAAGCCATATGTACCGAACTGGTACGAATCGTACATTGAAGGTGTGCCCGAAGGCATGACTGGTGAGGAGTTAGTCAGTGCGATTCAGGCGCGACACCCTGCAATAGCAGACCAGTTTGGTAAGACTGACATTGGGTTAAAGCTCCAATATCTTGATAGCCGAATTATGGCTCATGCTCTAACGCTTCTCTCTGATGTTCCTGTCTTGCCTGTTCATGACTCTATTCGTTGCAGGGTAAGTGAAAAGGAGCGTGTCAGAGAGGCTATGCTGGAAGCAGGCAGGGCGGTGCTTGGGGTTGATCTAGAGATTGCAGAAGTCTAGGTTCATAAGTGCAGTTGATTGCGGCTGTTGTACTATGGGAGCTGGTTACAGGAGATTTAATGAACAAAGTAACGATGTATGTTCCAGCGCCGCACTGTCGTATTGACGTTATCAAGGCGAGCGTTCGACAGGATGATGATGGACTTCGCAAGTTCTGGGACGCTGACAGGGAAAAGAACTATGTTCTCATCGGTCAGTTCTTTACTGAGGATGTTGATATTGATGCGTGTGAGAACGCATTTGACCTATCAAACAATCCATCTCGGAAAGATGAGCGCAAGCTTGTACAAGGGCTGTCGGAGTCATTGTCAGTAGGAGGAGTGGTTAAGCTTGAGCAGCGCGATGATGATTCGCGTGTTGAGACTAAGTTCCTAATGTGTCTGACTGTTGGGTGGCTGGATTTGTAGCTACTTCCAAAATTGCGTTCAGCCATTTATCGCTGCGATCTGTGCGAGCGTCTTCAGTAACCCAGCAATACCTAATGCGTAGGTTTTGTATTCTGGCAACAAGCTCACCAAACATTTCCTCAGTCAAATCGGTAAACTGTCGCCCACCAGTAATCCGCTCATGCACTCCGCGCTTGAATGATAAGTAGAAAACCCCTTTAGGTGCTAACAGCTCAGCTAGTCCTGTGATCGCCTCTACCAGTTGTGCTCTTGGCAGGTGGAGTAGAGACGCACATGCCCAAATGCCATCATAAAGCTGTTCGCTGGAGAATGATGTGAATGTAGCGACAGATGCTGGTACGCCATTAATGCTTCTGGCTAGCGCTACCAATTCAGGCGAGGCATCAAATGCTGTGACAGCATAACCCTTTGAGATGAAAACTCTAGAATCTCTACCAGAACCGCAGCCAGCATCTAGGATGGTGCCGCCTGCAGGTATGAGCGGTAGAAACCGATTGTATATTGCGGACATATCAACATCGAAGGTTCCATCAAAAAACGCTTGAGCATTTTTGTTGTAATAGTCCACTGATGTTGTCAATTGTTGTTCAACTCTGTAATCAATCGTCTGTAGAAAGGGTCTGTAGATGGGTTGTAGCCTTCTGCTCCGCCCCAGTAATTCGCTCCTAGAGCGAGCTTAACATTATCGTAGTGATTTTGAAGGGTTTTGGCTCTGCCTCGCGGTGTTGTTCCCAGTGCGTCTGATATTTTAGCCTTCCAAGGATGATTGCTGCCCATGATGTTCTCATTACGAGCGATTAGCTTTGTTATGAAGTGATCTCCTACGAGCCTGTCAGATTTCAGCATATTGCAGTGCGAATGACTCAAAACTAGGTTCCAGATCTCGTCATGGTTCAGTACCTGTCTCGGTAGAACATGATCTACATGGATGTCGCCATCCAAAGCCTCACCACAGTAAAAACAGGCGTTACCCTGATAGCCTTCGAGAAATGGTATCGTTGGTGCCAGCGGTTTTCTGTCATGAGCATCTGCAAGGTAAATTTCCCTGACGCTATTTGCCAGTTCGTAGTTTGATTGGTTTATTACGAAAGCACCTTCCAAAAGACTCCAGCGAGCCGCTACCTCGTTATGCAGTTGATTTACATCCGCTAGTGACAGGAGTTGATCGGTTAGCGTTAGACGTTTCCCAAACTGTGTCATGTAGAAGGTATCTCTGGCAAAGTCAGAATCGCGGCCAATGGTATGAAATCTCGGAATGACATCGCTGAAGGCTTCATCTGCCACTCGTACTACTGCTCTATTAAAAGTCTCTTTACCTGCTTTGATGTCTGCGACTATTCGCTCCATCTTGGTAAGACGCGATGGGTTGCTCTGTTGTGGCTGAGGATTGGTTTCAAGCCTTGTAAGGTATTCTTTTAGATACCGCTCTGACAGGTCAC
>JABXHP010000065.1 GCA_013373575.1 Oceanospirillaceae bacterium
CCACCATCCATCTGGATTACCCACTTGCGAGTGCCATCCTTGGATGTTTTGTCGACCAGAATTTCGGGTTCGCGAATCTCCGCCACCTCTGCCAGCTTGGCGCGCAGCGACTTACTGATATTGGTCATCTCATCGAACGAACTAGCACCTTGTTGGTGCATCCATTTAAGTACCTGTACAGCGCGGAATTTTTTCTCGCCGAGGGTGTCAAAGAACTCTTCGAGCTTAGCGGGGGATAAACCGAGTAGGTTTACTTTTGATTCGGACATGGTGCGGGGTGTCTCTTGAGGGTTGGCACAGGCGCTAGCGCCTGTGCCCGGATCTTCAACTTATGCGCCGAAGAAGTACGCGATTTCGCGCTCAGCAGATGCTGCAGAGTCAGAACCGTGTACAGCGTTCGCATCGATAGACTCAGCGAAGTCACGACGGATAGTACCTTCAGCAGCTTCCTGTGGGTTAGTAGCACCCATCAGTTCGCGGTTAAGAGCGATTGCATTCTCGCCTTCCAGAACCTGTACAACAACAGGACCTGAAGTCATGAAAGAGACCAGATCGCCGAAGAATGGGCGCTCTTTGTGCTCAGCGTAGAAGCCTTCAGCATCAGCCTGTGACAGTTGCTTCATCTGCATAGAGACAACTTTCAAACCCGCTTTTTCAAAACGAGCAACGATTTCGCCAATGACGTTCTTAGCAACAGCGTCTGGCTTGATGATAGAAAGAGTACGTTCGATAGCCATGAACCTAACCTTTTAATAATTTAGTTGGATGAAATTTTGAGTGCGCGGATTATACGTTAAGCGCTTAGAATTAAATAGTGCTGTGTCGCTCTAACTGATTAGTTCTGCTCATCTAACCAAGCCATTTGAATGGCCTCCAAGATCTTCTCACCGCAATGGTCGGGGTCGCCCTCAAAGCCCTCCAACTCCATCACGCGCTGATAGAGATCCGGAAAGCTCAACTCGAGAGGGTTTTGCTGTGGATAAGCCTCAGCGAGTTCAATCGCGATATCGCTAATATCTGTCCACTGCATACACACCTCTCGATCGATTTAATGCCCTTCAGAGACTTGATTGATAGTGTATTTCGGAATCTCTACCACTAGATCCTCATCCCCAACCACCGCCTGACAGCTCAAACGCGACTCAGGCTCTAGCCCCCAAGCCTTATCCAGCATGTCATCCTCGAGCTCATCAGACTCATCCAAGCTCTCGAAACCTTCGCGTACAATGACGTGACAAGTGGTACATGCACAGGATTTTTCACATGCATGCTCAATGTGGATGCCTTCGCGCAGCGCTGCATCACAAATTGTTACTCCCGGCTCAGCTTCAATTACCTGACCTTCAGGGCAAAGCTCTGCGTGAGGCAAGAATATAATTTGCGGCATTAGCGCTTCTCCTTTTCGAAAAAATCAACACTCTGCCCCTGCAGAGCACTCTGAATTGAACTATCCATACGGCGAGAGGCAAAGAAATCGCTGACCTGGGCAAGGTGTTCAACACCCGCCTCTATTGCGGCTGCGCTACTACCCTTACTGAGGTTCTCCAGCACTTCAATCTCCGCCTGAAGATCTTTAGCCTCTTGCTCAGTTAGCAGCTCGGCACCGTCTGCAGCTATCGCACCGCGCAGAGCTGCAACTAACCGATCCGCTTCGACCTGCTGTTCGCGGAGGCTGCGCGCCTCGCGGTCATCTTGAGCATTGGAGTAGGACTCCTGCAGCATCCGCGTGATTTCGTTGTCAGATAGGCCATAAGATGGTTTTACTTGAACCGCACTCTCTACGCCCGTTGAAAGCTCTTTTGCCGATACATTCAACAGACCATCCGCATCCACCTGAAAGGTTACGCGGATCTTCGCGGCACCGGCTGCCATTGGCGGAATTCCGCGCAGCTCGAAGCGCGCTAGCGATCGACAGTGGTCAACTAACTCGCGCTCACCCTGCAGCACGTGCACAAGCATGGCAGTCTGACCGTCTTGATAGGTCGTGAACTCTTGTGCCCGCGCAACTGGAATAGCCGTATTCCGGTGAATAACCTTCTCAACCAGGCCTCCCATGGTCTCAAGACCTAACGAGAGGGGCAGCACATCAAGCAGTAGCAACTCGGAATCTGGC
Source organism: Oceanospirillaceae bacterium (assembly GCA_013373575.1). GTDB lineage: Bacteria > Pseudomonadota > Gammaproteobacteria > Pseudomonadales > Balneatricaceae > Marinobacterium_E. The sequence goes on from JABXHP010000065.1 coordinate 2,114, forward strand.
TTGTTGCCGGCAAGAATGTCAGCCTGCAGCGCAGCGCCAATGGCGACAACCCTGTCAGGATCGATATCTACGTGCGGGGCGCGCTGGAAATATTCACCTACACGCGTCTGAACAAGGGGTACACGGGTAGACCCGCCCACCATCACGACATCCTGCACTTCAGCCAGCTCAACGCCCGCATCTTTCATTGCGCGTTTACACGCGCGAATTGTTTTGGCAACGTGCGGTTGAACCAGAGCGTCGAACTGCTCGCGACTCAGGGTGATTTCTGCGCCAGTGCCTGGCAGCGTCACACTTACCTGAGATTCGTTGGTCAGACGCTCTTTGACCGAACGCGCCAAACCGAGCAACTCGCGCGACGTTGACGCATCATATTGATGCTCTCCCGCCTGTTGCATCAGCCAATTAGCTAGCGCGTGATCGAAATCGTCGCCACCTAGCGCAGAGTCCCCGCCGGTTGCAAGAACCTCAAAGACTCCTCGGGTCAGGCGCAGAATCGAGATATCAAAGGTACCACCGCCAAGGTCATAAACTGCAACGACACCCTTGTCCTGCTGATCTAACCCATAGGCAACTGCGGCGGCTGTTGGCTCGTTCAACAGACGAAGCACGTTGATGCCCGCCAACTGCGCTGCATCCTTGGTTGCCTGACGCTGGGCATCATCAAAATAGGCTGGCACGGTGATAACAGCGCCCTCTAACTCACCGCCCAAACTCTCTTGAGCCCTGCGATTGAGCGTTTTTAGAATATCGGCCGATATCTGCACCGGGCTCAAATCCCCGGCGGACGTACGCAGATAGGGCATACCTGTATCTGACTCAACGAACTCATAAGGAAGCTGTTCACCCAACTGCAACGCATCAGCGGCGGAGCGCCCCATGAGACGCTTGACTGACTGGATAGTGTTGTAGGGATCTTGATTCGCTTTGGCAGCCGCCTCTGTACCCACTAACGGCGCACTGGATTTGGCATAGTGAACTACAGAGGGCAATATATGTTCACCGTCGGCATTGGCGAGAGTCTCTGCCACACCATTACGCACGGTTGCTACTAGAGAGTTAGTGGTTCCTAGATCGATACCTACCGCAAGTTTTCTTTGATGGGGATCTAGGCTCAGCCCAGGCTCGGCGATCTGCAACAGCGCCATAGTGATCAGTACTCCTCGTCCAGACGATCTTCTGCCGCCTCTATCTCTCGTAATAACTTGGTGATGAACTGCAACTTGCGGATGGAAACTTCAGCACTGTCGAGATCTTCAGCAGCGAGTGCGGCATTAAACTGTGAATATTCCGCCGCTTCAAGTGCTTTGGACTCTGCCTCGAGCCGCTCAAGCTCTACGAAGGGGTCGTCAGCCTCTGCAGCCTCTACCAAGGATTCACGTAACTCCATCTGCTGCATCAAAAACGCCCCAGACAACTGCCCTCGACTCTCTTCACCCGTTTCGACACCGCGCTGCTGCAACAGATATTGGGCACGCGATAGCGGATTTTTGAGCGTATCGAAGGCTTGGTTCAGATGGGCAGTAGCTTGCACTGCAAGGCGTTGCTCGCGTTCCCCTTTGTGGGCATGGCGATCTGGGTGATATTCACGCTGCAGCTCGCGATAGCGTTCGCTGAGCTGCTGCGTGTCTAGGTCGAAGCTAGCATCTAGTTCGAACAGTTCAAAGAAGTTCTGTGTAATATCCATGATCTCTCGCGAACCAGACAGAGTAGTTTAAACGTTAAAGCTCTCGCCGCAACCACACTCGCTACGAACGTTAGGGTTGTTAAATTGAAACCCCTCGTTTAACCCCTCTTTTACAAAGTCGAGCTCGGTACCGTCGAGGTAAACTAGACTTTTAGGGTCAATAACAACCTTAACACCCTCAAACTCAAACACCTCATCTTCACCGTTAAGGTCATCCACGTACTCAAGCACGTAAGCCATTCCTGAACAGCCAGATGTGCGCACACCTAAGCGGATTCCTAAGCCCTTACCACGCTTCTCAAGATACTTCGCAACGTGGTTTGCGGCGGCTGAGGTCATTGATATGCCCATAGCCATCACTTCTGCTTGTTGCGGTAATCTTCGACTGCCGCTTTGATCGCATCTTCTGCTAGTACCGAGCAGTGAATCTTCACAGGAGGAAGCGCTAGCTCTTCAGCAATCTGCGCGTTTTTAAGCTCTGCAGCCTGATCTAGCGTCATACCCTTTACCCACTCAGTCACGAGCGAGCTTGAAGCAATAGCAGAGCCACAGCCGTAGGTCTTAAACTTTGCATCTTCGATAACGCCGTCATCGCTAACTTTAATCTGCAAACGCATTACGTCACCACAGGCAGGCGCACCTACCATGCCGGTACCTACATGGCTATCCGCCGCGTCCATCTTGCCGACGTTGCGTGGATTTTCGTAATGGTCGATAACTTTTTCACTGTAAGCCATTTTGGACTCCTAAAACTCTAATCCGTTGAATTAATGGTGGACCCACTCGACCTTGCTCAGATCGACGCCATCTTTGAACATATCCCATAGGGGTGAGAGCTCGCGCAGCTTTTCTACCGCTGTACGAACCTGCGCTGCCGCGTAATCGACCTCCTCTTCGGTGGTGAAGCGACCGAAGGAGAAGCGGATAGATGAGTGCGCCATCTCGTCGTTCAACCCCAGCGCTCGCAGCACGTATGAGGGCTCCAAGCTAGCAGAGGTACAAGCCGAACCGGAGGAGACCGCGAGATCCTTCAGCGACATCAGCAGCGACTCGCCCTCAACAAAGGCAAAGCTGACGTTGAGATTCCCAGGGTAACGCTCCTCAAAAGAGCCGTTTACATAGACCTCTTCCATATCCTTTATCTGCGACCAGAAACGATCACGCAGAGAGATCAGACGCTGCTTCTCGGAATCCATCTCCTCTTTAGCGATACGGAACGCCTCGCCCATACCAACAATCTGGTGAGTAGCAAGTGTGCCTGAGCGCATCCCACGCTCATGCCCGCCACCATGAATCTGAGCTTCGATACGCACGCGAGGCTTACGGCGAACGTAGAGTGCGCCGACGCCTTTCGGGCCGTAGATTTTGTGGGCGCAAAGTGACAGCAGATCAACTTTCATCTCGTTCATGTCGAGAGGAATTTTCCCAGCGCTCTGCGCTGCATCGACGTGGAATAAGACCCCATGCTTGCGCGTCAACTCGCCGATTGCAGCGATGTCGGTGACCGTACCGATCTCATTATTGATGTGCATTAGCGAGACTAGAATTGTATCTTCACGCATTGCATCTGCGACCATCTGCGGTGTAATCAAGCCATCTGAGCCAGGCGTTAGATAGGTTACTTCGTACCCTTCACGCTCGAGCTGACGCGTCGCATCGAGTACCGCTTTGTGCTCAATCTTGGAGGTGATGATGTGCTTACCCTTCTTGTGATAGAAGTGCGCCACACCTTTAATCGCCAAGTTGTCAGACTCTGTCGCGCCAGAGGTCCAGACGATCTCACGCGGATCAGCACCAATCAGATCTGCAACCTGACGACGCGCGGTTTCAACCGCCTCTTCCGCTTTCCAACCGAATAGGTGGGAGCGGCTGGCAGGGTTACCGAAGTTACCATCTGGCGTGAGACACGCCATCATCTTTTCAGCAACTCGGGGATCAACTGGAGTTGAAGCAGAGTAATCCATATAAATCGGCAGTTTCATCTATCTCTCCAAAGTTTTAGCAACCGAGCCAATTAGGTGTTTCGGCTCGCGAGAATTAAGTCATCAGAGGCGCGACCATCTTGGCGCTGAGCAACCATCTGCACATCATTACGCACAACGAGATCAGCTAGACTAATCCCGCTTAAAAATCCGTGTATCTGCCCGCTTAAATCCATCCAGAGATGGTGGGTCAGGCAGATCTCGCCCGATTGGCAGTTCCCTTTCTGCTGACAGCCTGTCGCATCGACGGACTCATTAACCGCGTCAACAACCTGCGCTACGTTAATCTGTGCTCCGTCACGCTTGAGCTCATAACCACCGCCCGGACCGCGCACACTCTGCACCAGATCCTGCTTGCGCAATTTAGCGAACAGCTGCTCCAGATACGAAAGCGATATGCCTTGACGCTCTGAGATATCGGCCAGACTGATAGGCCCCTTCCCTTGATGGAGCGCTAGGTCCAACATCGCTGTCACCGCGTAACGTCCTTTGGTTGTCAGACGCATAACTCATACCTCGGTCCACAATGGATATGGCTTGATTATCCTTTCTCCGACAAAATTGGTCAACTATTTATCCGACTAATTTAGTAGGAAATAGATTGACCCTTTAATCAGCGTGACTTAGTCCCCGCGTAAAGCCCCACTTTACGCAGAATACCGCGCAGAATATTGACCTCTACTTTGTCAGGCACAGCACGCTGGATTAGACGACGTAGACGCGGCATCAGTTGGCGGGGATTACTGGGGTCGAGAAAATCAATCTCTACTAGCGTCTCTTCTAGATGAGTGAACATCTGCTCTAGCTCCGCATTATCAGCCAACTCAATATCCCACCGAGTACCCCATTGAGGCACTTCATCAGCCTGATCTTCAACGAGCGCCATGCGCATCTCGTAGCTAATCACCTGCACAGCGGCAGCAACATTGAGTGAGCTAAAGTCGGGGTTCGTGGGAATGTGCACATGCTGATGACATAGGTGCAGCTCGTCATTGGTCAACCCGCTCGCTTCGCGCCCGAAGAGCACTGCGATACGGCTGCCTGCACCAGCCTCACTGGTTAGCAGTTGTGCACTGACGGCTCCAAGCTCACGAGGATTCACCAAAGGCCAGGGAATATGGCGCTCGCGCGCACTTGTACCAACAACAAGCTGACAGTCAGCAAGCGCCTCCTCGAGTGAAGCAAAGATTCGGGCGCCGGCAAGTATGTCGTCTGCGCCCGAGGCCCGTGCATCCGCATCTCGGTGTGGAAATAGCTTCGGCTCAACCAAACAGAGGTCTGACAACCCCATGTTCTTCATCGCACGTGCAGTAGCACCGATATTACCCGGATGAGATGTATTCACCAGTACGATACGAATTCTATCGAGCATCTAAGCCTCCACTTTCAGGTGCGCGGAGTCTACCAGAACCGCCCGTAGGGCGCACTCTTGTGTGGAGTTCTGAAGCAGAACTGGTTTATACTCTCAACTCGCTCTTTTAAAATTGATGGATACCCGACTGATGCAACCGATGGTCAATATTGCGCTGCGCGCTGCGCGCCAAGCTAGCGAACAAATTGAACGTGCTCTGGAACGCCTCGACCTGATCAAATCTGAACAGGGCAGCGTTGCCAAATTTCTTAACGACACCTGTAAAAGCGTTGAAAAAAACATCGCTCAGGTTATTCAGAAAGCCTACCCGCACCACAGCGTGATGGGGGAGTATTCTGGCCTATACGAAGCAGCATCAACCGAGGGTCCAACACCCTGCCACTGGCAGGTTCACACCCTAGACTCCGTAACAAACTTCTCTAACGCGCTCCCCTCTTTCGCGCTCTGCCTGGTTGGCCGCGTCAAAGATAAGGTAGAACATGCGCTTATTCTGAACCCAATTACCGGCGAAGAGTTCACTGCCAGCCGCGGACAGGGAGCTCAGCTCAATGGCCGCCGCTTGAGAGTAGGATCACTCAAATCGCTCGATGGCGCACTGATTGGCACAGGCCACCTTGGACGCCCAAG
>JABXHP010000296.1 GCA_013373575.1 Oceanospirillaceae bacterium
AAGAGAGACATCTAAATCTGCTCAAGAAAAACATTACGCTAAATGAATTCACATATAGGTTAGCTTGTCTTGATTAAGCTTTGTTGCCTAATCCCAACAAGCGCCCACACGCATTACTTGATCTATTTGTTAAAGAGCGTTTGAGCTGCACCGCGTGCGTCTCAAGTGGGGGCGAATTATAGAGATCCTAAGACGCGCGTCAACGCCTAAAATCGCTTTTTTTCACTTTTTTCGAATTTTATTTCATAACTGATCAAAGCGTGATCAATCGGCTCGACAGGGATAGGAATTCGAGTTAAGAATTTGACTGAGACGAGGATATATCCCTATGCATCAGCGACCAGAAACAACTTTCATGACTTCAATTAATCGTATTGCCGTATTGACTAGCGGCGGCGAGACACCCGGAATGAATTCGGCTATCCGCGCCGTCGTTCGCACAGCATCAAAAGCTGGGGTAGAGGTGATGGGTGTGCATCGGGGATTTGCAGGGCTCGTACAACAGGATTTTCAAAACCTCGATAGCCTAAGTGTCAGCCGCATTATTCAGGGTGGTGGCTCGATATTACGGTGCGGCAGTTGCAAAGAGTTTTATCAGGCAGATATCCGCCAGCTCTGCGGCGAGATTCTTCGCAATCATAAAATAGAGGCGCTAGTTGTGATCGGAGGGGCTGGCTCAATTACCGGGGCTCATTTACTTAACACAGAGACTGGTATCCCCGTCATGGCGATACCCGGCACTATAGAGAACGATATCGCCGGCTGTGATGATGCAATCGGTTTCGATACCGCCGTTAATACGGCAGTGGAGGCGATAGATAAACTTCAAGACACTGCATTCTCCCATCAACGGCTCTTTCTTGTAGAGGTAGCCGGCACCAATTCGGGCTTTGTTGCCGCTGAAGTGGCCCTAGCCATCGGCGCAGAGATGCTGATTGTGCCTGAGCACTTAGTTGATGTGGCAGAGGTTGCTCAGCAGCTATCTCAGAACCTGCGCTCAGGCTTGCCAGCAAATGGGATGGTAGTGCTGGCTGAGGGGTCTGCCCAACCCAAGCTGATGCAAAAGTTGGTCGATGAGTTGAAAGTTCGCGGGGAGGATCCACGCATCTGCGTGCTAGGGCACATTCAGCGCGGAGGCGCACCCACGGCTCACGACCGTTCTCTGGCTGCATCCTTGGGCAATGCAGTTATTCACCTTCTACTAGCAGGCACCACCAACACGCTTGTCGGTATAGAGAAGAGCGAGATAAAAGCCCTCCCCTTGAGCGAAATCGTAGACAAGCGTAAACCGCTTAGTTTTGACGCGATTAAGCTAGTTGAGGAGTTAGGGCGTTAACCCCAGCGGTCTGAAACGAATGGGTTGGTGCGACGCTCGTGACCAAAGGTTGACTCCGGACCATGTCCAGGCACAAAAGTGATCTCATCGCCTAAAGGAAAAAGCTTATTCTTAATCGAGTCGATCAGTGTCTGATGATCCCCTTGCGGGAAGTCGGTGCGCCCGATAGAGCCCTGAAAGAGTACATCTCCAACCTGGGCCATAGAGTTAGTTCTATCGAGAAAAACTATGTGCCCAGGGGTGTGACCCGGCGCGTGAATAACATCGAGTGTAATATTACCCACTTTCACCTGCGCTCCATCATCAAGCCACTGGTCCGGCAGAAACTTCTCCACCTGCGCAAACCCGAACATCGCACTCTGCTGCTCTAGACCGTCAAGCCAAAACTGATCTGCCTTGTGAGGCCCGATAATAGGCACAGACAGAGCACGTGCAAGGGTCGCCGAAGCGCCAGCATGGTCTATATGACCGTGCGTTAAAAGAATCTGCTTTACCGACACACCCTCCTCAGTAATTGCTCGCTGAATCAGTTCAACATCACCACCGGGATCGACAACAGCGGCTTCTAGGGTGTCAGGACACCAGATGAGGGTGCAGTTCTGTGCAAAGGGGGTAACTGGGATAATACGGTAGGCCATCAGCTCTGAACTCTTTGTTCGACTAAGCCCGCAAGTATAACCAGAGCCCTATTCGTTGTCTCGACTCAAGCGAACCTGAGGTGATTCCATTTCAGGCACATTGACATTCACTTGGATCGGCGAGCAGCAACGCTGACAATCCTCTATGTACTCTTGATCGTTGAATGTGGTGTCTATATTCAGACTGATCTGTCCGCCACACCAGGGGCAGACAAAATCCATAGTTTCGATGGGGTTCATCCTTTATACGGCCTCCCCGCTGACAAATGGTTACCCTTTATGTATAGGTAGAGGGCTAGCGCTTCGCAAGTGCTTTAAGTTTAGCGTCGCGGTAATTTGCCGCCCCCTTAGGAACGCTGCCCGAGGAGCCAGTCTCCAACCAACGCTTGATGCGCTGGGCGTCGGCCAGATGCGTACGCTTACCGTACGAGTCCAATAGAACAAGGCCTATATTGCGCCCGGCGATTCGTGTTCGCATTACCAGACAGCGACCGGCATCGTCGGTGTAGCCCGTTTTACTAAGCTGTACGCTCCAGCTCTTTTTGTTCACCAGTGTATTGGTATTGAAGAATGCGAGAATGTAGCGCGGCTTACTGAAGGTAACATCCTTCTTGGACGAGGAGCTCGCCTCACCAATCTGCGGATAGAGGTTTGCGACCTCAAGCAACCGCATAAGGTCGGCAGCCGTTGAAACGTTCTCAGAGCTCAACCCTGTAGGCTCGATAAAGCGAGTACTGTTCATACTCAACCCTTTGGCGGTAAGGTTCATATTATTAATGAACGCCTCCATACCACCCGGATAAGAGTGGCCCAGAGTTGCCGCCGCACGGTTTTCTGACGCCATCAGTGCTATGTGGAGCGCATCACCGCGTGGAATTTTCGAGCCTATGCGTATGCGCGAATGGACGTTGCGCATAATAGGCACATCTTTCACCGCTACCGGAATCCGCTCCTTCATTGACTGGCCCGCATCCAAGGCCACCAAACCGGTCATTAACTTCGTAATAGAGGCGATCGGCTGAACTCGGTCAGGGTTGCGCTGGTAGAGCACTTCACCACTATCCATATCTTTTATCATCACCGACACTGAGGCGAGATCGAGCTTACTTGGATCGGGCGTTGCCGCCAGAGAGAGCGTGGCGGAAAGTGTCAAAACTAACGAGAGAAGTAGCCTAGAAGACATAAAAACACACAAAAAGTTGCATTGCTCTGAGATTAAAAGCGGATAAGGATACTTGGGAACCTAGGAGTAAGTCCATGCCACCTCCGGCATCTGTCAGGCTATACTGAGTTCATACCCCAATTTTAGAAGGATTCCACGTGAACGCAGCTAATGTGCTCAAGCTAATTGCCGATACTCGTCCAAAATTGCGCAAATCTGAACAAAAAGTGGCTGATTTCGTACTGGCGCAGCCGAATGAAGTGATTCATATGCGCATAGTGGATCTGGCCTCAGAAGCTAACGTGAGTGAGCCAACAGTCGTGCGTTTCTGCAGAGCGCTGAATTACGATGGCTTCCAGGACTTCAAACTCACTCTGGCACAAGCCTTAGCGAGTAATAGCGCGTTTGAACAGTTTTCGATGAATCGCAAGGATACCCTGCTGGAGTTTAAGCAGAAGATCTTCGATTCGATGATCGGCAACCTTATGAGTACACGCGAACAGCTCGACGATGCCGCCCTTGAGGAGGCCATAGCGGCGCTAGCCAAGGCTCAGCGGGTTGAGTTCTATGGTTTTGGCGCCTCGGCGCCTGTGTGTGCGGATGCGCAACACAAGTTCTACCGCTTAATGATTGCCTCAGCCGCCTGTTCTGACCCCCATATGCAGACGATCTCCGCGGTAACACTGGGTGAAGGTGATGTGGTTGTTGCCATATCCCAGACAGGGCGGACCAAAGATCTCATTCATACCGTTAAACTGGCGCGTGACACTGGCGCAACCGTGATAACCATCTGTCCGAGAGAGACTCCCTTGTCAGAGCTTGCGACAATTCCGATACATGTAGACGTGGAGGAGGATAAAGATCTCAGTACTCTGATGTCATCACGTGTCGTTCACCTCGTAGTGATTGATGTACTAGCCGTCGGAGTGGCGATGCGGCGTGGTCCAAAACTGGTCGATCACCTTAAGACCATTAAACGTAGCCTGCGCAACCTGCGCCAAACAGATAAGCGCTTACTCATGCGTCGCGGCGAGTATAGCGACGATTGACGCAACACCAACTCTTGAGCTGGGCGTTGCATTTTTACCACGAATGTCATAAAACTGAATTAGAACTAGAGAACAGTGAAGCTACGGTCGATTAGACAATAATAACGACGACACGCAGTCAGAGAGAGGAACTTTCTATGCTGATTCGAAAGGATGAGGACCTGGATCCAATCAAAACTGAGATCTTTGATGCAGTGGTTGGGTTTGAAGCTGAGAAGTCACTGGAGGCGAAGAGAAGCCATTCTCAACGTCTACTGCAGGCACGGCGCGCGATAGAGCAGCACCGTGAGGAGATGGAGCTCTCCACCTATCTAGATCAGGACCATTGGTTCGACGACTAAGCACCAAAAGCTTAGACGTTCGAAACAACCATTACCGCCTATCAGGTGTGGGCTAGGCTCATTCGCGCTCGCCCAACTCAATGATACGGTGCACACCTGTGCGAGCCTCACGCGGCGTCACACCGAACTGCTTGCGGTAACAGCGCGAGAAGTAGGAGGTTGAGCTGAAACCCGCGGCGCGAGCAATCGTTTGAATCGGCAATGTCGTATTCTTCAACTGTTGTCGCGCATTCTCCAATCTTAAACTCATGTAATAAGCCGTTGGCGATGTGTTCAAATGCTGCCTAAACAGGCGCTCTAACTGGCGTGTGGATAACCCAATGCGGTCACAAATCTGGTCGCAGGT